>JAYSPU010000181.1:0-1947 GCA_043721935.1 Bacteroidota bacterium
CCTTTCATCCCGAACCCGGTTGACAAATGGCGACGGGTGAAAGGTCAAGGGTGTTTTTTAGTATATTCGGCCGTCCATTGCGGAATTGTTTATGAAAGACTCTACTTCCTTTCCAAAAGAAAAGATAAAAATCCTTCTGCTTGAAGGTGTTCACCCGGGAACCATCCGGTTGTTTAAAGAAAGCGGATATACTGATATTGAACAAATTAAAGGTTCTGTTAGCGAGGAAGAGCTAATGCAGAAAATGTCTGATATTCATTTATTAGGGATTCGTTCCAAAACACAACTTACTAAGAAAGTACTTGAAAAAGCTTCCAGACTTATTGGAGTCGGTGCATTTTGTATTGGTACCAATCAGATCGACATGAATGCTGCTGTCGAAAATGGTGTGGCTGTTTTTAACTCTCCTTTTTCAAATACGCGTTCTGTTGCTGAAATGGTCATCGCTCATTGTATTAATTTGATGAGAAGAACCTTTGAACGTAGCACTGCTGCGCATCAGGGAAAATGGATGAAGGACAGTTCAGAAAGCAATGAAGTTAGAGGAAAAGTATTGGGCATCATTGGCTATGGTCACATCGGTTCTCAAGTGTCGGTTTTGGCTGAAAGCATGGGAATGAAAGTTATTTTTTATGATGTTGAACCAAAATTGAGTCTTGGAAATGCTTCTGCTGTTAAAACGGTAAAGGAACTACTTGAACAATCAGATATGATCACCGTTCATGTACCCGGACTTCCATCAACAAAAAATCTGATCGATACAGAAAAACTTCAGCAAATGAAAAAGGGTGCTGTATTGATCAATTATAGTCGTGGTGATGTTGCCGATCTTCCGGCAATTAAAAAAGCACTTGAGTCAGGACACCTGCGCGGATTTGCTGTTGATGTTTTTCCTGAAGAGCCTGAAAACAACAATGAGAAATTTAATTCGCTCCTGCAGGGTTTGCCTAATGTCATTCTCACTCCACATATCGGAGGCTCAACCATGGAAGCGCAGGAAAATATTGGATTGGATGTAGCTTCAAAACTCATAAGTTTTTTAGAAACAGGATCCAGTACCGGTTCTCTTTCTGTTCCTGTATTAAGTTTGCCTGTGCAAAATGAAACGCATCGTATGTTGCATATTCACCGTAACGTTCCGGGTGTATTGAGTGAAATCAATGGAATTTTATCGCGATTAAACGTGAACATTCTTGGTCAGTATTTGAAAACCAATAGTCAGATCGGTTATGTGGTATTGGATGTTGATCGTAATACATCTTTGAATGTTGTGGAAGAGTTGAAAAAAGTGAAACATACTATTCGCGTCAGAGATTTATATTAATAAAACATGACTGACCAGCAGGTTAATATTCGTGCCGGCGTAAAAGCAGACCTTCCTCAGGTCCACGATCTCATAAAAGAATTAGCGCTATTTGAAAAAGCTCCGGAACAGGTTATTACGACCGTTGAAACAATGGAACGTGATGGATTTGGAAATACTCCATTGTTCAATTTTATCGTAGCAGAAGTGAATGGTAAAATAGTCGGAATGGCTTTGTACTTCGTAAAATATTCAACCTGGCGTGGAAAGGGACTTTTCCTGGATGATCTCATCGTTACGGAATCTTATCGTGGAAAAGGAATAGGCGATCAATTACTTCGTGCTTACATGGATGAAGGAAAACGTCAAAATGCAACGCAATTGCACTGGCAGGTGTTAGACTGGAATACTCCGGCAGTAGATTTTTATAAAAAAATAGGTGCAAGAATCGAAGCAGAGTGGTGGGATTGCAAAATCAATTTATAATAAGATGTCTAACGTGTCATGCGCTATTTTTATACTAACTAATTAATCGTTTCGTGAGAGTTTTCAAATTTGGTGGAGCATCTGTAAAAGATGCTGAAGGTGTAAAAAATGTATTGACCATTCTTTCTCAATTCAGAAAAGAATCACTCGTTGTTGTC
>JAYSPU010000182.1:0-4901 GCA_043721935.1 Bacteroidota bacterium
TAAGTTGGAGTTCCACCGGGAAAAGTCCATCTGAAACTAAGAGTCGTATCGCCGGAAACAACATTTGAAGTATTCAAAAATTGTCCGGTTGCCCCTGCACAAACACGAGGTGTTGTAAATCCTGCTATTGGTTGAGAGTGAACAATTGCATTTTGTGTAATCGTATCGGCACAACCGTTCGTTGAGTTTGCAATGAGTACTACAGGAAATGTATCTGCTGTTGCAAAACTAACAACCGGACTAACTGAAGAAGTTGTAGAAGGATTTCCTCCCGGAAAAGACCACGCATATGATAATGTACCACCTGCAGCAGAAATCGTAGAAGTATTTTGTGTAGATATTTGCTGACCAAAACAAACAGGTGTTGAAGTAAAAGAAGCAACCGGTACTTCACGAACGGTAACGTTCTGTTGAACGGTATTTGTGCAACCTCGAGTAGTGTTTACTGTAAGTGAAATTTGTGAAGTACCAGGTGTAGCAATAGTCGTGACCGGATTTCTCACTGAAGAAGTTGCAGGATTTCCTCCTACAATATTCCAGGAGTAAGAACTTATTGTATCACTTGCAGCAACAGTTGACGTATTATTAATTGGTACTTGTTGATTTGCACAAACATTGGTTGCCGTAAAAGCAGCAACAGGAATTTGCGGAACGTTAACAGTATATTGAATCGTATCACGACATCCCGGTGAATAGGTTCCGGAAATTAAAGTGACCGTATGATTTCCCGGAGTGAAAGTTACTGAAGCAGGATTCGCAGCAGTTGAAGTCGCAGGAGTTCCGCCACTGAAATTCCATGACCAGTAATTAATTGGATCGTCGCTTGAAGGCGAAAAACTACTTGCGGTGAAATCAGCAAATCCACATTGTGTTGAAAAAATATAATCTGCCGATACTGTATAATGCTGCGGAACATATCGTGCATACCAGTTACAACCGGATGGTAAAATAATTTTCACCAGAAATGTATCTCCGGGTTGAGCATACGGAGTAATTATTTGTGTTGTCGCTATAGGAGTCGGATTGCTATTCAGAAACCATTGGTAAGAATATGTATTTACCGAATCAGGTGGAGCCGGAGCAATTAATGTATCAGGAGCATTTGTATAGCAGCTCGGTTTTAAAATTGCTGAAGTGGAACCGCATGCGAAATCCCAATACGAATGTGCAAAGTGTCCGCCGAGACGACAATCGGCATTAGTAATAACAACAGTCAGAGTCTGTCCGATAAATGAAGATAAATTTACTCCTTCAATCGTCCATGGTTTATAGATGGCGGAATCTCGTCCGCCTCCGCCTCCACCACCACGAACAGCATTGCAAGTATATTGACCGGGAAATGATTCACTGGCAATGTATCGTTGATAAGCACAGGAAATAGTATCTCCGAGTGCATCAAGAATCATGAACTCGACATATGGCATTGTTTCTATAGTATGCGAAGAGTCATTCGGATTTTCCATTACGAATGCATACGCATAAATAAAATTGGTGTCTGCTACGCCAACTGTAAAACAATAGGTCAATCGTTCAGCACAACCTGCTGCCAACGGACTTTGTTGTGTAACACATCCTCCACCCTGTCCATCGGTCTGTGGTTGGCCAAGTTGAATAGAACTTGTACCAAAACCCGGAGGCGCAACAAGTGTAATTGGCGGATCGCCCGGATTTACGCCTGGTGTGAGCGGATCAATTCCTGCTCCTGTGGTAATATTAAATCGTGGAGGTGTTGGAATTACAGGAGATAAATTTAATCCGAGTGAATCAAAATTTTCTCCAGCTTCTGCCTGCCAAACATCCCAACCATTTTCAGCACCCATATCATGACAAGTACCACATACGGATGAAGAAGATCGTGCATAAGAATGGACAGATAATTTTCTACCCTGTTGAATAATCAACTCATTTTGTTTGCGAATAACTTCCAATGTTGCAGCCGGAATATTTGTTGATTTAAGTTGAGCAGTAATCGTTGGCTTTTCATGAAAAAAAACGGATGGATTTTTATTTTTATCCGAAACCTGTTGAGCAAAAGAATGACCTGACTCCATGAATAAGAAGGCCATCAAAAAAAGGGCGAATAGCTTCGAAAAGAAAGAAAGATTAAACCGGGTCGTGCACATTTAAGAAGGCCGCAATTAAGTGAAAATGTGGGCATTAAAAAAGTTTATGCGGTGAATGAAAGGGTTATTCGGTGAGTTTTTGGAGGGATTCACCTTCAACCTAAATCGGATGACCGTTTTTAAGTCTTTTAGTTGGTTTGTTTCCGGCGTTTTTAGGTGACACAGAGATAAAGGTGGGAAAGGTGATCACTGAGATGGGATTACTATATAGAGTAAACAGTAACAGTTACAGTGCACTGTTTACAGTCGTCTCCGAATTTGTATATTCGCCGCTAAATCAGGAATCAAGACCATGCAGTACGACCCCATAAAGCGCTCACTTGGAAGTGTTTTCAACAAAAATCCCTTTTTACGAAAGTTGTTTTATCGTTTGTTGGACCTGCTTTTATTGCGTGCCTGGCATGTTCACAAGGAGTTGCGTGCCTGGATAAAAACGGCTCCGAAAGACGTGAACATATTGGACGCCGGTGCAGGATTCGGTCAGTATTCGTATTGGCTTAGTTGGAAGAATAATTCATGGCCGATTTTAGCGGTTGATGTGAAAGAAGAACAAGTGGCCGATTGCAATCAGTTTTTTAAAAGCATTGGTTCGCCGCAGGTTGTTTTTAAAGTGGATGATTTGACAAAGTATGTATCGCCTTCAACTTATGATCTCATCGTTTGTGTTGACGTGATGGAACATATTCTGGAAGATGTTCAGGTTTTTAAAAACTATTATGCTTCCTTGAAAACGGGTGGCATGGTTCTCATTTCTACTCCGTCTGATCAGGGTGGAAGTGATGTGAACGAGGACTCAGATTCTTCTTTTATTGAAGAACATGTGCGCGATGGTTATAACATCAAAGAAATTGAAGAGAAGTTGCGCAGTGTTGGATTCACAAAGGTTATTGCCCGCTATCAGTACGGTGCGCCGGGAAAAATTTCGTGGCGACTGTCTATGAAATATCCTATTCAGTTGTTGGGTGTTTCTAAATTATTCTTCCTCATCGTTCCTTTTTATTATATCATCGTTTATCCGATCAGTTATGTGTTGAATTGGATGGATGTTTCGATGAATCATTCGACCGGAACAGGCCTGATTGTAAAAGCATATAAGTGAGATTTGCTTTCCGGAATTATAAAGTAGACCGATTAACTATTTTTCTGGATATTTACGATGCATTTAAAAATCGGTCGTACGCCGAATTGAAATCAAATTAAATTCCGCATCCGTTGCTTGCTCTCATTATTGCCCGTCGTTATTTTTTGAGTCGTCGTTCGCAGCGGGCGGTTAATATCATTTCACTTATTTCCGTTGCCGGTATCATGATCGGTACAGCTGCATTGATTATCGTGCTTTCTGTTTTTAATGGATTTGAAGATCTGATTTTTCGCTTGTATAATTCCTTCGATCCTGATGTGAAAATTACAGCGACGTATGGAAAAGCTTTTGAGCGTGCATCTATTCCTTTTGAGCAGATCAGAAAAATTCCGGGCGTAAAAGGAATTACAGAAGTGATTGAAGAAAATGCTTTGGTTAAATACAGGGATAAACAATACATCGTCACGCTAAAAGGCGTATCATCTTCTTTTGAAAAAAATAGCGGCATCGATTCCATGATGGTTGACGGCGGATTTATTCTTCAACGTAACGATACGAATTATGCTGTCGTCGGTGGTGCAATTGCATACAATCTGCAAATGAATATGCAGGATCCGTTTAGCTATTTGGAAATCTATGCTCCGAGAAGAAAAGCGGCTTCATTACTTCAACCTGAAGAGGCATTCAATCAACGTATGATTACTCCTTCCGGAGTCTTTGCTATTCAACAGGAGTTTGATGCTAAGTATATTCTAGTGTCGAAAGATTTTGCAAAAGAAATTTTTGAATTAGATGATCAGCTTACCGGTGTTGAGGTAGTGACGGATCAGCATAAGGATCTTGATGCTATCACAAAGCAACTTCGAACATTACTTGGTCCCGATTTTGTTTTGAAAGACCGATACGAACAACATGCAACGATTTATAAAATCATGAAGTCGGAGAAGTGGGCTGTCTTTTTGATTCTTACATTCATTCTGATCATCGCTACTTTCAATGTAATCAGTTCGTTGACGATGTTGGTCATTGATAAGAAAAAAGATGTTGCTATTTTAAGTAGCATGGGTGCTAATAAAAGAATGATTCGCCGAATTTTTCTGATCGAAGGATTTTTCATTACAATCGCCGGTGCTGTCGGCGGATTGCTACTAGGATCAGGGATTTGTTTTCTTCAACAGCATTTCGGATTGATCGAGCTTGGTGGAAGCGGATCGTTTATCATTGATGCTTATCCGGTGAAAATGATTTTGAAAGATTTTTTTTCTGTCCTTGTCACTGTTACATTCATTGGAATGATTGCTGCCTGGTATCCCGGCTGGCGATTGATTGGTGATCAGGTAAATTTGAAAGTTATCGCCGGGGATAATGATTGAAAATTAAGAGGAATGTTCGCAGAGGCCGAAAAGCAATATTTTTTTTGTCTGTGGAGTTTCTGTGTATTCTGTGGGAAAGACACACACGAGAATATCAACATCGACAGACGTACAATGAATCACCATTGGATTCTTGCCCGCAGATTTCGCAGATAAAAATTTCATTTACTTCCGCTGTATTTCCGTTCTTTCTGCGGGAGAAACACACTCGAATCTTAACTTCGACAGGCGTACAATGAATTACGATTAGATTATGGCCAGCAGATCGCGCTGATTTCGCAGAGATAACGCAGAAAAATATTCCCCCGATTAATCAATGAGTTT
>JAYSPU010000183.1:0-6509 GCA_043721935.1 Bacteroidota bacterium
AAACGATAAACAAAAAATTGTCAAACGATTTATAAAGGAGTAATATTTACTAAATCCGAAAGAAAACAGCATGACCAGAAATATTTCTGCATTAAGCGATTACAAAATTGAAAATAAAAATCGACAAATACTGGTATTGAAACTAAACGAATTACTTCTTGCCAAATTACCTGACAAAAATAAAAAATCAAGAACACTTCAAAAGAAACTATCAAAGATACCATCTTATATCTTTTACTTTTTGCATGATCTCAAAGTTCCGCCGGACAACAACGGTTCAGAAAGAGCCATTCGAAATATCAAGGTCAAACAAAAAAAATCCGGACAGTTCAAATTCATAAAAGGCGCCGAATCATTTGCTGTTATCCGATCATTTATCGACACAATGATCAAGTCAGGTCAAAATGTTTTGCATGGTTTGATATATGATGCTAAATTGGATACTGAATAGTAAAAAAAAATGCAAGAAAATGCGCCTTTTTCCTCACTTTCATCGTCAAGACCATCGTATTATAGTGACATGATTACAAGCACCAAAACGAAGATCAAAACACCTCCTACGTCTCTTATCCCTAAAGATGCTCCAATGATTGATACTGTCTATGAGGACAACCACCTTATTGCCATTAACAAACGTTCAGGTGATATCGTTCAGGGTGATAAAACAGGCGATGCGCCACTTTCAGAAATTATAAAAGAGCATCTAAAATCTAAATACGATAAACCGGGAGCCGTTTATCTCGGTGTTGTACATCGGATTGACCGCCCGGTCACAGGCATTGTCATATTTGCTAAAACAAGTAAAGCCTTGTCGCGAATGAATGAATTGTTCCGTGAAAAAAAAGTTAAAAAAACGTATTGGGCTGTTGTAAAAAACGCACCTCCTGAAGAAAGCGGTACATTGATTCATTACCTGAAAAAAGACGAAGCAAAAAATAAAAGTAAAGCATATACAGAAGAAGTATCCGGTTCTTCCCGCTCATGGCTTGATTACAAAATCATCGGCAAATCGGATAATTATTATTTGCTGGAAATCAATCCGCATACAGGACGTCATCATCAAATCCGTGCACAATTGGCAGCAATCGGTTGCCCTATTAAAGGCGATTTAAAATATGGTTTTGATCGTTCAAACAAAGACGGATCGATTCATCTTCACGCAAGAAAAATTGAATTCGTTCATCCTGTTAAAAAAGAAGAAATGGTAATCATTGCCCCTGCACCGGATGATGCAGTTTGGAACTTTTTCAGTCTTCACCAATAAGTGAATTATAAAAATCTTTGATTGCGAATAAATAAAAAAAGGAAATTGGCTTAGGTCAATTTCCTTTTTTTTATTTTATGTACTTCAACAATTTAAATTTGTCGAATGCTTTTTTATTTGTTCAAATACATTTTGTTCACTTCATCAAAAGTTGGAAAGTCATTGGAATGCCACATTGCTGTAACAACACCTTTCTTCAATAGCATAAGTCCGGGATTTGAGCGAACCATTGTCTTGAGCATAGTACCATCTGCATTGTAATATTCAAAAGCTGAATTGTGCTTGTGACGAAATGCTTCCACTTCCTTTGGAGATGATGCTGTGAAACCAACGAACTCCACTCCTGCTTTTTGGCACAAGGAAACGAAATCATTTACTTTTCCCTGAATCTGTTCATCGGCATGACTGATATCATACGATACCAACAGAAAGATTTGGTCTTGTGATAATATATCATTAGTCACATCTGTTCCATCAGTTGCACTAATTTTGAAATCGTGAATAGGTGCTTTATCTCCTTCGCGAATCAATTTGTCTTTTCGATCAACAAATGTATACGTTTCGTCAATGTCTTTCAATTGATCCATTCCCAACTCCATTTGCTTGCCATCTTTTTCATAGATAAAAATCATGGCCACACTGTCTGTGATTGCATTCGGAGGTAGTTTCATTCCATCGGGAATGCTTTTGCCGATTGCATACGGACGAAAATCAATTACCGGAAGATGACGAATACAATAAATACTGAAAAATAAAGAGCCTGCAAAACCAAAGTAGGCCAACATCCCTGCTACACGTTCAGATAAAATTGGTTTAATATCATTTCGCTTGATAAAAATAAGCAGAATCAGGACGAACAATACAACGTCCTTCATGAACGATTGGTAAGGCGTTAAATGCAAAGCATCACCAAAACATCCACAATCTTTTACGACATCAAATTTCCACGAATAGAAAGTGAGAAAAGTGAAAAATATGATCATTAATAATAATGACCATGCAGTGAATTTCATTTTTGCGCCTAGCAATAAAGCAAAGCCTAATCCAATTTCAAAAGCACAAATCAGGACTGCCATGATTAGCGATACATGGGTTAACCAAGGCATATGGAAAACCTGAAAGTACTCGTCAAGCTTATATGAAAATCCTAATGGATCATTTGCTTTGATGAATCCGGAAATAATAAACAATACGCCTACAAAAAATCTGGAAAGCTGAGCGAGGATACGCATAGTAGTTGTCAGTTGGTTAGTTGTCAGTTGGTCAGTTGGTCAGTTATCAGTTAATTGGTAAGTTGAACCTTTTAACTTAGCTTTAAAACTCTCAACTTTTTATGATAATTTTATGAGGGCGAAGACAGCGTAATTAATGATGTCATAATAATTGGCTGCAATTCCTTCGCTGACGATTGTTTGTCCATTATTGTCTTCTATTTGTTTGATGCGTAAAAGTTTCATCAGAATCAGATCGGTCATCGAACTGGTTCGCATATCCCGCCATGCTTCGCCATAATCATGATTTTTATCTTCCATCAACCGCTTAGATTCAACGACGTGCTTTTTGAAATACGTAACGACATCAGTCTCGTCCATTTCTAGTTTATTTTCACTTCCCAATTCCAGCTGAATGAGTGCAATCACACAATAATTGATGATACCTACGAATTCAGAATCAATTCCTTCCTCCACTTTTTGAACACCTTTTTCCTCGATGCTCCTAATCCGTTGAGCTTTAATATAAATCTGATCAGTGATTGAACTAACACGTAATATTCTCCATGAGGTACCATAATCTTTCATCTTATTTAAAAAAAGATTTTGGCAACGCTCAATAACGAAGTCATATTCTTTAGACGTGGTTCCGGGCATATCTTGAATTTCTATTGACATTTTTTTTTCAAAACAACCGTTTAATTAAATGAGATTTCTAATTTAGTATTCTCTATGGAAAAAACGGTTGCCGAAGATACATTTTTTCGTCCTAATAAATTGATCAATTGTAAGGGAATACTTCTCGATTTGCGAAAACCCGCTATCATGGGAATCATAAACCTTACTCCCGATTCCTTTTATGATGGTGGTAATCATGTCAGTGTGAATGACGTAATGGATTCGGTGCGAACGCTGATTGAAAATGGAGCCGACCTGATCGATATTGGCGGACAGTCTACAAAGCCGGGTGCAGAAAAGATTTCTGCCGAGGATGAATGGACCAGACTTCAACCGGCATTAAATGCTATCCACACTGAATTTCCTGACATTATTATTTCGATAGATACATTTTATTCCGGCGTGGCTAAAAAGGCTGTTGAACAAGGCGCTTCCATAATCAACGATGTCTCCGGTGGAGATTTTGATAAGGAGATGTTTGACACAGTGGCCCAACTGAATGTTCCATATATTTTAATGCATATAAAAGGGACGCCTCAAACCATGCAGGACAATCCTCTTTACATGAATGTGATTGCTGAAGTCATGTATTATTTTGGACAAAAACTTTCTTTGCTCCGGGAAAAAGGTGTGAAAGATATCATCATTGATCCGGGTTTTGGGTTTGGAAAAACCAACGATAATAATTTTCAACTGCTGAAACACCTGCCCTATTTTGATTCCCTCGACTGTCCTATTTTGGTTGGCATGAGTAGAAAATCAATGGTTACCAGAGTTCTGAATACTGAACCTGCTCTTGCTTTAAATGGAACTACTGTGCTAAACACCATAGCGCTCTTAAACGGTGCTTCCATCCTTCGCGTACACGATGCTTCTGAAGCTGCTGAAGTGCGGACGCTGGTGTTAAAGTATATGGGTGCGTGAAGGGAAGGTACATTACAAGTTACAATGCAGAAGTTACCAGACCAAAGACAAAAGGCAAAAAAAATTAAAAAAAGGAAAAGACGATTGTTTAACTGTACTTAATACGGCTATATTTTTGCGCAAAATTTAATTTGTCAATTGAAAGTGTGGTTGCTCGACCTATATTTAAAAAGAAGGTTTGCGACTTTTTGAGTGAACCCTAAGTATTTATGGATTTATCATTCTGCTACAGGATGCACTCACTCCATCTTTACCACCTGCGCTGAAAAAATTTCGGTACCGGTCCGTACCTGCAGCACATATACACCCGGCGTGAGTCCATCGGCAGGAATAAAACAGGAAGCCGGCTGCATTTCACGGTACAGCACAACCTGACCTGTGTTGTTCAGTAGTGTTACGTGAAAAGGTTTTCCAAAAGTAAAATCCCGGATCGGGAAAATTGTGATCTTGTCGATGAATGGGTTGGGACTGATCACAAATGGATTTGTTTTACGTTTGGGTTCGGCGATTCCTGTACTTAAACTATCACACACGCTGCCCGTAACGGGACCCAGACCGAAGTTGACCATGTTAGGTAATCCATAGGTAGTACGGCCACCGTTCAGGTTGAGGAAATTACTCCGGTAATCACAACCTGTCCCTACTACATCCGGATTCATTATGACATCAATGTTTTGGGTGTAAATAGTATTGCTGTTAGGTCCGCTGCCATTGCCTTTGGAAACATAAATACGGTTATCCGCGCCCAGGAGCATGTGGCCGTATTGTACATAGACCAGCAAGCCTGTATCCGGGTATAAATTGATGATGGTTTTACTCGCTTTGATGTCGGGCGCGGTAAGGTCGTACTGGTAAATATACTTGCCCGGATTGGGCCATGTATTACCCACGTACAGCACCTGTTCATTGGGAGAAAACGCGCAACCCAGATAGCCATTTTGATTAGAGAAAACATTTTCCCCAATGCGTTGGAAATTGGAAATGGTTCCCGTACACCGGTCAAAGTCCATGATGTCCACGTTTCCATAGACACCGACGGAAACTAATTTGTTTCCGCTTCGGGAAAAATAAGAGGTGCCATAATATCCTTCTTTGGGTCTTGGATTATTTGTTGGCTGTTTAAAAGGTCCTAGTATTCCCGAAGGTGTGATTAGGAATTTAATATACTCGTCTTGATCCCATCGCTGAACGATGAGCCACCAGTCCCGGCCGTTGGCATGTTTAACCGCTGTGGTCCGATCAGTCAAGCTGTCGCAGGGAATAACCGTATTCTTACTCACCACTCCACCCAGGCCATTGTCAAGGGTCATGTCAACAATGGAGTAGTAGAGATAAATCTTGGAAGCAAGCTGATCTTTTGTAAACAGATAATACCGGGTTGAATCTCCGGGAAAAGGAAGAATTAGCAGACCCTGAGATTGAGACGGATGTCCTTCTATATTGCTTCCATTCATCATCAGGCTGTCATTGCGGTTAAACACCTTTGTACTTCTGGTGTTTAAACTGGATGGCGCGGCATAAAAGAGCAGATTCCCGTCTTTGTCTGAAATGGATCCAACGGGATATTTTACTTGTATCCCGTTCAATCCCGAATAAAAGGAAACTACATTGGAAGTATCCCTGAAATCAATTCCTCCGTGATCGCCAAAGATCCATATCCTGTCCTCTTTTTGTGCCAGAGAAGCTAGGGAAAGAAGCAGAAAAAAAACTGCACCGGTTAGTGTTCTCATTATTTCTTTGAGTAGTAAGTATTTCAACTACCAACTTTTTTCTGAATAACAATTACTGTTCAAACTCCAGTTTCAGGATGCGTTCCAGTTCTTCGATGGTAAGGTTAATTCGGATCTGGCCTTCGTGAGCTATTGAAATTTCACCGGTTTCTTCGGAGACAATAACGGCTAATGAATCGCTTTGTTCAGTTATACCAATTGCTGCGCGGTGACGCATTCCCAGGTGAGCCGGTAGTTCAACATTTTCGGTGACTGGTAAGACACAACGGGCTGCTTTAATTTTATTGTTATTTATAATAATAGCACCGTCGTGCAGCGGAGAATTTTTAAAGAAAATACTTTCAATCAGGCGTTGGGTAATCTCGGCATCCATGTGATCACCGGTATTTGTGAAGTATTTTAATTGAGACGTTTTAGCTAATACGATGATTGCTCCTGTTCTGGTCTTTGACATTTGTCGGCATGCTTTCACTATGGCAGGTATTTCCAATGGCGGATTTTTCTGCGATTGCCAATTCCAGGGTAAAATCTGCCTGGTGAAATTATTTTTTGATAAAATGGTATTCGTTCCTAAAACAATTAGAAAGCGTCGAACTTCTTGCTGAAAAACAATGATGAGTGCAATTAGTCCAAGGCTGATGAATTGGCCTAAAACTGTTCCCAGTAATTCCATGTTCAACACCTTCACACATACACCATACA
>JAYSPU010000184.1:0-4326 GCA_043721935.1 Bacteroidota bacterium
TACTTTTTCCAACACACTTGTTACGCTTTCATCAATAATTCCTTTGCGTAATGACTCCAGTGTACTTTTATGTTGCGCTTCAAGATTTGAAATAAATTCAACTTCGAATTCTTTTACTTTATTAACCGGTACATCACGAAGCAATCCTTTTGTACCACAATAAATAATAGCTACTTGCTTTTCTACCGGTACCGGTGAATACTGTCCTTGCTTTAATATTTCTACGTTACGAACTCCTTTATCAATTGTTGATTTAGTTGTTGCATCGAGATCCGAACCGAATTTTGAAAACGCTTCCAGCTCGCGGTATTGTGCCTGATCTAATTTTAATGTTCCTGCAATTTTCTTCATCGACTTAATCTGTGCATTACCTCCTACACGAGAAACGGAGATACCTACGTTAATCGCCGGACGTACACCTGCGTTGAAGAGATTCGCCTCAAGGAAAATCTGTCCGTCTGTAATCGAAATTACATTCGTTGGAATGTATGCAGAAACGTCACCCGCTTGTGTTTCAATAATCGGAAGTGCTGTTAATGAGCCTCCGCCTTTTACCATTCCTTTAATAGAATCAGGTAAATCATTCATCGTTCTTGCGATTTCATCAGAGTTGATGATTTTCGCTGCCCTCTCTAACAAACGTGAGTGAAGATAAAATACATCACCCGGATACGCCTCACGTCCCGGTGGACGACGTAGTAATAACGATACTTCACGGTATGCTACTGCTTGCTTGGAAAGATCATCATAAACGATCAATGCCGGACGACCTGTGTCACGGAAAAACTCACCGATTGCAGCTCCACCCATTGGTGCAAAGAATTGCATTGGTGCAGGTGTTGATGCAGGTGCTGCAACAACAACTGTATATGGCATTGCACCATACTCTGTAAGTGTTTTTACAATCTGTGCAATGGTTGAACCTTTTTGTCCGATGGCTACATAGATACAATATACCGGTTCGCCTTTATCGTAAAATTCTTTCTGATTTAAAATTGTATCAATGGCAACGGCTGTTTTACCGGTCTGACGATCGCCAATGATTAACTCACGTTGTCCACGTCCAATCGGAATCATTGCATCAATCGCTTTGATACCGGTTTGTAATGGTTCAGTTACCGGCTGACGGAAGATAACGCCCGGTGCTTTGCGCTCCAATGGCATTTCATATAAGTCACCTGTGATTGGACCTTTTCCATCGATTGGTACACCGAGTGTATCTACAACACGACCTAACATTCCTTCACCTACATTAATGGATCCGATTTTTCCGGTACGTTTTACAACGTCTCCTTCTTTGATATCAGACGATGGGCCTAATAATACGGCTCCAACATTGTCTTCTTCCAGGTTTAATACGATTCCTTGTAGTCCGTTTGCAAATTGAATTAATTCGCCCGATTGAACTTTTGTTAATCCATAGATACGGGCAATACCGTCACCTACTTGTAACACTGTTCCTACTTCTTCGAGTTCTTTTTCTGATTTGAAACCTGCCAGTTGTTGACGGAGTATGGCTGATACTTCGTCTGGTCTTACTTCTGCCATTTATGGTGTAGTTTTAGATTTTGTTCTATCCGTAAGTTTTCAATTATACTTGTTGAAGTTTACCGGTATTATTTATTTTCTTAATTGTGTCTTACAAATGGATTTGCAGAAAGTGCCTGAGTAAGTTTTCGTAACTCAGTAGAAATGCTGGCATCGTATTGTTTATCACCAATGCGAAGAACAAATCCGCCGATTAATTTCTTATCTACTTTCTCAATCAATTCAATTTCGGAATTTGTATTGTTTTTTAATAGTGTGTACACTTCCTTTCTTAACCGGTCATCTAATCCAACAGCTGAAACAATTTCAGCTGTTTGAATTCCTTTTAACACTTTGTATTGAGCGATAAATTCTTTTGCAATACTGATCAAATGAGACTCCCTGCTTTTTTTAGTAACCATCTCAAAGAACATCATGGTAGTTTTACTCATACGGGACTGAAATACATTTCTCAGTACACTCTGTTTCTGATACGTATGAATAATAGGATTTTTAAAGAACACAGAGAGTTCGCGGTTTTGACTACATATCTCCAGGAATCGTTTTATGTCAGCATGAACCACTTCAAGTGTTCCGTTTTCATTGGATAAGCCGATGAGTGATTTTGCGTACCGTTTCGCTACTTTAGTTTCTAACATCTTTTCGTGCGGTCTATACTTAGTTCAACGAAATGTCTTTGATCAGATTATCCATCAGGCCTTTTTGCTTCACATCGCTGCTGAGTTCCTGACGAAGAATTTTTTCTGCAATTTCAATCGACATTGCTGCTACCTGATTTTTCAATTCAGAAAGCGCTGCGATTTTTTCATTGTTGATGGATTCACGTGCATGTGCCATTACTTTATTGGCTTCTGTTTGTGCGTTTCCTTTGGCCTCAGCAATGATGGCATCTTTTGCATCACGAGCTTCTTTCAACATTGAATCTCTTTCTGCGCGAGCCTGCATGATGAGGATTTCATTGTCAGCTTTCAATGCTGCCATTTCTTCCTTTGCTTTTTTAGCAGAGTTCAATGCATCAGCAATTGATTCTTCTCTCTCTTTTAACGATTTCAAAATCATCGGCCATGCAAATTTGCCGAGGATGAAGAGAACGGTAAGAAATGAAATGACCATCCAGAAGATGAGGCCGAATTGTGGTTTTATCAGTTCCATGTGACGATGGGATTAATTTAAATTTTGTTATTCCTGTTAAATCAATTTTTAAAAGAAGTTGATGCAGCCAACCGCTGCATCAACAACACTTTTTCTTTAGCTCTTGAAAACTACAAGAAGGCCTACTACCATCGCGAAGAAGGCAGCTCCCTCAACAAGAGCAGCAGTAAGGATCATGTTAGCGCGGATGTCACCACTTGCTTCAGGCTGACGTGCGATTGATTCAAGTGCTGAACCACCGATACGACCAATGCCTACACCTGCTCCTAGAGCGGCAAGGCCTGCACCTAAAGCAGCAACACCGTAACCAAGTCCGAGGTTTCCTGCTTCCAGAATAATTGAAGATAACATAGAGATTTATTTAAGGGTTTAACTGAATTCTTATACTAGTAACGCTTCTTCTACATGGGCATCAACTCCATCGTGATTGTGATCGTGCTCTTCTGTTGCCGCTCCAAAGTAGATGGCAGAAAGTAAAGCAAAGACATAAGCCTGAAGGAATGCAACCAATAATTCAAGGAAGGTCATGAAGATGACGAAGCCAACGGATAATACTGAAACTCCTAATCCTAATCCTGTATTCATTTCACCGAAGATGAAAATAAGAGAGAAAAACGATAAGGCAATGATGTGTCCCGCTGCCATGTTTGCAAATAATCGAATCATGAGAACGAATGGACGTAAGATTACTCCAAGAATTTCAATAGGTGTCAATAAAATCAATACGCCAATTGGAACTCCCGGCATAGCGAAGATGTGTCTCCAATAATGTCTGTTACCCGATATTGTAGTAATTACAAAAGTGATTACGGCCAATGTCATGGTCACTGCAATGTTTCCTGTAAGGTTTGCACCGCCCGGCATAATCGGAATTAAGCCCAGCAGGTTATTGATCCAAATGAAAAAGAATACGGTTAATAAATACGGCATGTAACGTGCGTACTTTTTGTGCCCTATACTTGGTATTGCAATTTCATCCCGTACAAATACAATCAACGGTTCAACAAATGACTGCATGCCTTTGGGTGCTTGTCCAACACGACGTTTGTAAGAATTAGCCACTGACATAAACATCCAGATCATTAATGTGATACTGAAGAGTAAGGAGAAAACATTTTTTGTAATGGAAATGTCGAAAGTAGAATCGGTCAGAGATTCACTTACGGTTGCCAATGAGGCATCCATCTCTTCCATTTCATTTACTGCAACAATTGTATTCTCTTCTAACTTGTAACCACCATATGTTTTATGTCCATGCTCAAAACGACTCGATGAAAAACAAGAAAGTCCGCGCTGGCTGTTGTAAACAATAATCGGCAATGGAACAGTTGTATGTCCCCAAAGATGCCATCCATGAGAATCCGAGATATGCTCGGTAATCATTTTACCCGGATCGAATTTTTCAACAGCACTTGTTGCTTCTTCATTCGCAAATAAGGATACGGAAAGAAACAGGAAACAAGCGGTAAACGCCCATTTTATACTCAGAAGTCTCACGTTTTGAATTGATTGCAACATGTCAGATGAAATGGCTTTTTTGAAAGAGAGCGCAAAAGTAGTATTTATGCGCCAAACGCCAAACAGAAAAGGCAAAGTTTCGGCTTATCTGCTGATATTCTTTGGGCT
>JAYSPU010000185.1:0-6982 GCA_043721935.1 Bacteroidota bacterium
GAGTGGATTAACGAAGGTTCTTGGAGAATGTAATTTCGTATTTTTTACAAAAATTTATCGAATAGCGACTGTATCTTGCCGGTGTTCCAGCCCAGTGTGTGATGTTCTTAATTTTAATCGGGATCAATAACTTCCGCTTAACATGCCGCCGAGCGGAAAATATATTTCCTTCACGGATAACAAGGCGTGATTCATATCATCAGAGTTTCTGATGACAAAAACATTTCAATAAAATAAAATAAAAAACAAAAAGGCTACCGTTAAGTAGCCTTTTTAAAGTGAGGTTAAGCGTCTCCTTCTTCAGTCTTTTTCAACGACTGGATAGCATCGCGCATATCCTGACATGCACGCTTAATATCCTGTAATCCTTTTCTAACGCGGGTACCTGCCGCAGCATTTCCTTTTTCAGAGAATTTAATAACATCCTCTTCAATTGACGCTACAAGTTGTTTGATTGCTTCGTACTCTTTCATTGTGTTTGGGTTTTAATGTTAGTATTCCTGGGTTGTGTAGATAATTAAAACGCTGCAATTTTGTCGGACTGATATTCTCCGGCTTTGAGTTTTACATAAGCTTTTGCAAATGCATCAATTGTATATTTTACATCTTCTAATGTATGCATAGCGGTTGGAATGAGTCGGAGGATGATGATTCCTTTTGGTACAACAGGATAGATTACCGCTGAACAGAAAATATCAAAATTCTCTCTCATGTCATAAATCAGATTGGTAGCCTCTCCAATTGTTCCACTCATATAAACCGGTGTAACGGGCGATACAGTTTTTCCAATATCAAATCCGGCTTCTTTCAATCCATTTTGCAATGCGTTTACTATCGTCCATAAATTGTCTTTCAATTCCGGAGTAGTTCGCAATAATTCAAGTCTTTTTAAAGCACCTATAACTAAAGCTGTTGGAAGTGTTTTGGCAAAAATTTGTGATCGCATATTGTAACGGAGATATTCAACCACGTCTTCACGGGAAGAAATGAATCCGCCAATCAAGGCCATACTTTTTGCGAATGTGCCAAAGTAAATATCGATTTCATCCTGAACTCCTTGTTCTTCTCCTGTTCCGGCTCCTGTTTTACCCATTGTACCAAAACCATGAGCATCGTCAACAAATAATCGGAAATTGAATTTTTTCTTTAATTCTACGATGTCTTTCAATCGGCCCATATCACCACTCATACCGAAGACGCCTTCTGTAATTAATAGAATAGAGCCACCTGACTCTTCTACAATTCGGGTTGCTCGCTCTAATTGCTTTTCACAGTTCGTAATATCATTGTGAGGAAATACAAAACGTTTTCCCATGTGTAAACGGACACCATCAATGATGCAAGCATGACTTTCACTATCGTAAACGATAACATCGTGTCGGTCAACCAGACAATCGATTGCGGATACCATACCCTGATAACCGAAATTTAAAAGGATTGTGTCTTCTTTGCTCATGAATGTAGAAAGTTCATTTTCTAACTGTTCATGATGATTCGTGTTACCTGACATCATTCGTGCACCCATTGGGGATGCATATCCGTAAATATTTGCTGCTTCAGCATCTGCTTTACGTACTTCGGGATGATTTGCCAGACCTAAATAATTATTTAAACTCCATACTAATCTTTCTTTTCCACGAAAAACCATTCTTGTTCCAATTTCTCCCTCCAGTTTAGGAAAGGTAAAATAGCCATGAGAATCTTTTGCATGTTGTCCAAGCGGACCGCGATTCTTTTTTAATTTTTCAAATAAATCCACCGTTATTTTTTTTAGTTCGAAGGCACTTTGAAATTTGCAAGTATTCGTTTTTCCTGCAATTCTTTATGCTGTTAAAGCAAAAGTAACTATTTTGAATTAAAAACAAAGAATTTCAAAATTCGAAAAGTGAATTTTATGAACCGATTTAAAATGTCCTTTTTTTGTAAAATTTATCCAAATTTCATGTTAACTACCTAAAAATAGTCCATTTTCGCCCATCAAATTTTAACATGAGAAAATACCTACTTGTCGTACTTCTTTCTTTAATCGGAAATGTAGTCATCGGCCAAAACCTTCAATTGAGGTCAAACCTAACTTATAATTATACTCTGGCTAATATCGGTGGATATGTCGATTCAGTAGGAAATGAATATGCTTTGGTTGGAACATATCAGGGATTGTCAATCGTTGACGTTACAAATCCATCAAGCCCTTTCATTAGATTCAGCGTTCCGGGTACACTAAATGATTGGCGGGAAGTGAAAACGTATAGGAAGTTTGCTTATGTAACTACAGAAGGTGGGAGTAATGGACTTCAAATTATTGATTTGAGCCATTTGCCTGATACTATTTATTACAAACAATATAAAGGCGATGCTGCTATTAACAATCAATTAAATACCATTCATGCTTTGCATTGTGATACTGCAACTGCTTATTTATATCTGTATGGTAGTAATCTTTTTTCAGGTGCTAGTTTATTCATTAGTCTGGCTGATCCATGGAATCCACACTATGTCGGTAATTATATTTATCCGGGAAGTGGATCCGATAGTTATGTTCACGATGGTTATGCATGTAATGATACATTGTATGAAGGACATATTTACCCCGGATTTTTCACTGTTGTTGATGTGAGAAATAAATTAAATCCGGTTTTACTTGCTACACAAGAAACACCTACACGATTCACGCATAATACCTGGCTTTCTGATAATCACAAAACACTTTTCACAACGGATGAAAATTCAGGTTCGTTTTTAGGAGCTTACGACATTTCAGATTTAAGTAACATTCAGGAGTTGTCGCGTTCTCAAACCTCACCGGGAAGTGGTGTCATCATTCACAATACACATATTCTTAATGATTTTGCAATTACATCTTGGTATAAAGATGGCGTGGTAATCACGGATGTTTCTCGTCCTGCAAATCCGGTTGCAGTTGGAAAGTATGATACGTATCCGCAAGGAAGTGGAAATGGTTTCAATGGTTGCTGGGGAGTTTATCCTTTTTTGCCTAGTGGAACAATTGTCGCTTCTGATATTGACAACGGATTATTTGTCCTTTCACCAACCTATATCCGTGGCTGTTATCTGGAAGGGATTACTACAGATACCAGTACAGGAGCATTTATAAATGGAACATTAGTTGAATTGCTCACATCACCGATTACTAAACTGTCAGATCCGCTTGGTGCTTACAGAATGGGTACCGTCACTCCGGGAACTTACGATGTGCGATTTTCAAAAGCAGGTTATTATTCAAAAACGATTAATGGAGTTACCCTTACCAATGGTGTTTTAACGACTCTCGATGTTCAACTGGTGCCGCTGCAAACCTTTACCTATACAGGTTTGGTCATAGACAGTCTGACAGGTGATCCTGTTGCTGATGCTACAGTAATATTTGTGACCAACGGCTTATCGTATCGTGCTACTTCAAATGCCGGTGGTAATTTCTCTATCAGTGGTGTCGTGCCTGATGTTTATACCATCTATGCCGGAAAATGGGGATACAGAACTTCTTGTTCTTCTCTGAATTTGACTCCCGGAACAATGCCAATGCCGATCATTGCTCAGGGATATTACGACGACTTTACATTTGATAATGGCTGGACTGTTTCCGGAACTTCGGCAAATGCATGGATTCGCTGTGAGCCTATTGGTACTTATGATGGAAACAACACAGAAATTAATCCTGAAAATGATGTAGCCGATGATTGTTCCGATAGTTGTTTTGTGACTGATAACGGCGGAGCTCCGTATAATAGTTCTGATGTCGACAATGGAAATACGATTTTAACATCACCGTTTTTTGATGCAACGATTTATACCAATCCTGTATTAAATTATTACCGACGCTATCTGAACATAAATGGAGTCGGTACTCCAAATGACACCATGAAGGTTCATATATCGAATGGAATTACTACGGTTACGGTTGAGAATATTCCGCCAACAGCTGTTGGAAATGGAACCTGGGTTCATCATAGTGTAGTAATCAGTTCATTGCTTACTCCAACTGCGAATATGCAATTGACTATAGAAGTAGCCGATAATGCTCCGGGAAATATTAGCGAAGGTGCCATTGATAAATTTGAACTAACCGGTGCGTTAATTAACCGATTACCGGATGTTGTTAATCCTATTATCAATTTATCTATCTATCCGAATCCATTCCAGTCAGAGGTTTTAATTAGTTATAAATTAGCTAATTATAGTTCTTTGGCGAATTTAACTTTAACTGATCTTTCGGGTCGATTGATTGAAACTATTGAACTTTCTTCTTCAGAAGGAACAGTAAAAACCGGTCAACAACTATCAGCCGGGATCTATTTTGTAAACCTTAAATCCGGCTCATTCAGTCGGAGTTTTAAGGTGATTAAGTACTAATCTCTAACTATTAAAAGACAAGGCGGACAGAAAATGTAAAAATTGGGCGA
The DNA here is from genome assembly GCA_043721935.1 of Bacteroidota bacterium. Taxonomy (GTDB): domain Bacteria; phylum Bacteroidota; class Bacteroidia; order AKYH767-A; family 2013-40CM-41-45; genus JADKIH01. Next base: position 4,422 of record JAYSPU010000185.1, read on the forward strand.
AATGCTTAAATTTTTACATTTTCTGTTCGTTCTATGGCTTCATTTTATATCTTTGCGCCACATGAAATTTAGGCTCATTCTGCCTTTGTTGCTAGTACTGTTTTTATCTTCCTGTACCGAATATAATCGTATTCAAAAAGGCAGGGATATGGACGCAAAATTAGATCTGGCAATCAGGTTGTATAAAAAAGGTCAGTACTTCAAAGCCTTACCGCTTTTGGAAGAATTGATCACCATCTACCGAGGTACTAAAAAAGCGGAAGAGACGTATTACTATTACGCATATACCAATTATAACATTGGTGATTATGAATCTGCTGCCTATGACTTTGATAATTTCTCGAAGACATTTCCAAGCAGCGAGTTTGCTGAAGAGTGTGCTTACATGAAGGCGTATTGTTTTTTTAGAAGTTCGCCCGATTATACTTTAGATCAAACGAATACTTATAAAGCGATAAATAATTTACAATTATTCGCTGACCGTTATCCGTCCAGTACACGACTGGATCAATGCAATAAGTTAATTGACCAGTTGCGGTTTAAACTGGAAATGAAAAATTACGATACAGCGCTGATGTATCTGAACATGGAAGAGTTTAGAGCGGCCATTACTACGTTTAAAAACCTTCTGTCAGAATTTCCGGGAACCCGTTTCCGCGAAGACGCATTGTTCAAATCATTGAAAGCTGCTTACCTGCTCGCAGAAAATAGTATAGAAGAGAAAAAACAAGAACGTTACAATCAAACCTTGCTGGCGTATACAGAATTTATCAATGCCTACCCGGGGAGTAAGAACAGAGACAAGGCTGATGATTATTACAATCAGGCTTTAAAGAGACTTGACAAATTAAGTATTGCTCATTAAAAAAGTGAAGAAGTTTTAGCACTAGAAAAGAAAAAATAACAATTATAAATCCGGTAAAATGAATTACAAATCAGAAGTAACCACGACCGTAACCCGTAACGTTGCAGACTTTGCTGATAAAACAGGAAATGTTTATGAATCGTTGGTTGTCATTGCAAAAAGAGCGAATCAGATTTCTTCTGAAATGAAAGAAGAATTAAATGCTAAGCTTTCTGAATTCAATACTGCTTCAGATAACCTGGAAGAGATTTTTGAAAATCGTGAGCAAATCGAAATTTCAAAATACTACGAGCGTTTACCAAAGCCAACGCTTATCGCCATCAATGAATTTGTTGAAGAGAAAATCTACTTCAGAAATCCGGCGAAAGATCCGGTTGTATAATTTAACTTATGATCTGTTCAAAAATCCAAGACCCTAAATAGTTTTGGATTTTTTCATTTCAACACAGTGAAAGGAAAAAAAATCATACTCGGCGTTACCGGTAGCATTGCAGCCTATAAGGCAGCTTTGCTGGTTCGCTTGTTGGTAAAAGAAGGAGCAGAGGTTCGTGTCATCATGACGGAGGCTGCAAAAGATTTTATCACTCCTTTGACCTTATCTGTTCTTTCAAAAAATCCTGTTATCACTGAATACTATGACCGGACAACAGGTGAATGGAACAATCATGTGGAACTGGGTATTTGGGCAGATGCCATGATCGTTGCACCGGCTACAGCTGATACAATGGCAAAGATGGCACACGGAATTGCCGACAATGCTTTATTAGCAGTTTATCTTTCTGCCAGATGTCCGGTTTTTTTCGCTCCTGCAATGGATCTGGATATGTGGAAGCATCCTGCTACTCAACGAAATTTAAATCAACTTATAGATGTTCCGCGTCATCATCTCATTGCTCCGGTATTAGGTGAATTGGCGAGCGGACTTACAGGTGAAGGCAGAATGGAAGAGCCGGAAGTAATTTTAAAACAACTCGCTGATTTTTTTTTAACTGTACAACCCTTAAAAGGTAAAAAAGCGCTCGTAACTGCCGGGCCAACGTATGAAGCAATTGATCCGGTTCGTTTTATCGGCAATCGTTCTTCAGGTAAAATGGGTTATGAAATCGCCGAAGAATTATGTCGGCAAGGTGCAATAGTTACCTTGATTTCCGGACCAAGTCATGTCTCATTGAAGGATCTTAACATTAAAAAAATTGAAGTTGAATCTGCTCAGGAAATGTTTGATGCTTGTATGGCCGATTTTCAATCTGCCGACATCATTGTCATGGCTGCTGCTGTCGCTGACTATAAACCTGAACAATCAAGTGATGTTAAATTAAAAAAGAAAAATAATGAATTGCCCTTGTCGTTAGTTCCTACACAGGATATTCTCTTTCGAATGGGTGAAGTGAAAAAAGAGCATCAATTGCTTGTTGGTTTTGCGCTTGAAACTAACGATGAAGTAAAACATGCGAAGGAAAAATTAAAAAAGAAAAATCTCGATTTGATCGTATTGAATTCATTACGCGATGAAGGTGCAGGATTTCAGGTTGACACCAATAAAATTACAATCATTGACCGGGCAGGAAAAGAAATTGAATTCGGATTGAAAAGTAAAACTGAGGTAGCAAAAGATCTGGTTGGGGAAATTATCCAACGTATGGGCAACTAAAATAATGAAGATGAAACTACTTGTTCTGTTTATTGTCATATTCTG
>JAYSPU010000186.1:0-5498 GCA_043721935.1 Bacteroidota bacterium
ACCGCATTCAAATTGTGTACAATGGGATGATTCGTTGCTGCTTCTACCAGTGGAAAATAAAGCCATGGGAAAACTTCCTGCTTCGGCTGATTACCGACATAGCCTGTGATAATTGGAACAGGTGCTGCATACATATCCATGATCAAATCAGGATTGATACGTACTCCATAACGGAAAAGCAGATCGTCCAGATTGGTTTCATTCTGCAGTCCCATTGTTATACCGGCTGCTGTGAGACTGTCCATTTGAATATCGAGTCTGTCGATTAACCAAAGTACACGTCCACCTTTCATGATGAATTGATCCAGAATAAATTTATCCTTATCGGAAAAAGCAGTATCCGGTCGGGCTATAATTAATGTCTTGTATTTATCAAGTGCATTTAATTGCTCTTTAATTTCTACCGTGTCGAGGTGGTAAAAATCATTCAAAGCAGTTGCAGCATCACTCATATTCCGTGTCGGCAGTTCTTGTTGACCTTGCAAAAAACCAACAGTCAGTGTTTTTTCTGTTGTCAACTTTCGTAACATACTGCTGATTTCATATTCAAGTCCTTCGATTGAAGCATTCAGCATTTCTTCCGGACTGCTACCAAGTCTGCTTTTTAAAAGTTGCAGAGGAATTTCTTCACTTCCAAAATTGACAATGGCTCCGGGGAAAATAATTTTTTGCGATTGTCCTCCGCTTTCTCTTTGTTCAATATTAGTAGGGAAGAGGCCTTTCTCCGCCAGTTGTTTGTAAACATTTAATCGCTCTTTTTCATCTTTACTTTCAGAAGGATTAATGAACTCATAGCTTATATTGTCGCCACTGTAAACACGGTATTCGTCAAGCAATTCTTTTACAGAATTTCTTAATCGTTTAAATCCGGGAGGCAAATCACCATCGAGGTATATTTTAAAATACACAACATCTTTTAAAGATGTTGCCAGTTCTTTCGATGATTTTGAGAGCGAATAGCGTTTCTCCTGCGTCATGTCTACTCTCGTAAAAACATATCGGCTCACTACATTTACCAGCACGAGAATGGCCGCTAAAAGAAGCAATTGAAGAATGCTTTGTTTCTTTATCGATTGCGATTTCATTGCCATTTACGTTTTTCCAATACAAACCGGGAGAGAAATAAAAAGAAGGCTGAGAGTGATCCAAAATAAATAACGTCTCTTGAATCTATTACACCACGACTGAGCGATGAATAATGAGAACTGATTCCCAGCGAAGAAAGTACATTATTGAAGTTTGCATTGCTTGTTAATGATCCGAAGAAATCAAAACCGGTATAGAAGAAAAAACACAGGATGACGGCTGTGATAAATGCTATGATTTGATTACTGGTTATGGTCGATGCAAATATTCCAATTGAAATAAATCCGCAAGCCAGGAAAAACAGACCTATGTACGAGCCTATGATTCCTGCCGTATCTAGATTCCCAACCGGACTTGCCAGGTAATATACAGAGCCATAATAAATGAAGGTCGGCAGCAATGATATTACAACCAGTACAACAGCAGCAATATATTTTGCAAAAACCAATTGAAAATCGGTGAGTGGTTGTGTTAACAATAATTCAATTGTTCCACTTCTTTGTTCTTCAGCAAACATTCGCATGGTCACGGCGGGAATCAGAAAAAGAAAAAGCCAGGGCGCCAGAATAAACAAGGAGTCCATTGATGCATATCCGCTATCCGGGATGTTAAAATCACCACCCGGAAAAAGCCATAATAACATTCCAACGGCCAATAGAAAAACCAACATCACCAGATAGCCAATAAGCGAACTGAAGAAGCTGTTAATTTCCTTTTTTAATAATGCGACCACACGATATAAGTTAAGGCCGCAAAAATAATCGATTTAGCTCATATTCAATGAAAAGATTCTGAATAGTTATTGACGGACTAACGAACAAACTTCTGCGTCAGCACCAAGGATTGTCCGGAAGCCCGAACGATATATACTCCTGTTGCCCAGCTTCTGAATAATTGCTCTTCGATCGGCTCACTTGAACTGAAATCTCTGGAATACAGCAATTGGCCTGACAAATTAGTAATCATTAAATGGATGCTTTCATTTACTCCAAACACTTTAATGGTTGTTTTTCCTGATGGTCCGTTTACTACAGCAAGACCAGGACGTTCGGATGGATTACAATCGTTCATCACCACCTTTGTTTGTGCAGAAGCTATACAGCCATTTATGTCTGTAATCGTAACGCTATAATCTCCACTCGATTCAACTGTTAAATAACGGGTGGAAGTAGAGTCGCTCCATTTGTAATTAAAGTCGCCTTCTCCTGCATCCAATATCAAGGTAGTTCCTTTGCAGCTGTTTTCATTGCTTGTCATATTCAAAGCCGGTGCCGGATATATAAAGCCTAAGGAAGTAGTGGCAGTGGCAGTACAACCATTCATGTCAGTTAATTGTACGGTGTAATTGCCGGGAAGCAATTGGTCTATAATAGTTCCTTGTCTTCCGTTGGACCAGGTAAAAGCATAAGGCTCTGTTCCATTTGTAGCGATGGCAATGATTCGTCCATCCGGATTTAATTCGCAGGTTGCCCATTCAGTTCTGTGAATAAAAACTAACGGTTGTGCTGTAGCAGCAATTGAAAAAGATTCGTTTGCAATACATCCGTTTGCATCCTGAACCTGAACAGCATAATTTCCCGGAGCTAAGTTTTCTAATCGGTTACTATTTTCATTAGAACCTGTCCATTGAAATGAATAGGGTAGAACACCGTTCAATACGCTTATTTCTGCACTTCCATTTCCAACATTTGAACAAGTTGCAGCTTGTGTGCTGATCGCTATAGACAATGCCGGAAGCACATAAATTTCGTAGGTATATGTTTGAACTCCGTTCGATGGACATGCATCATCTTTAACAGATAACGTTATCAGGTAAGATGAATTGCGTATTGCCAATGCTGTAGGTGTCCAATTAAAAGTTGTTTTTGGATGTAAGTCAGTCGAAGTGTGTGATGAAATATTTTGAATGTCACTTTGAATGCTAACTGAAAGTTGTTGTGTTAAATCATTGTCATTTGAAAAAATCGAAAAAGAAAGCGGACTGTTTACACATGCATACGCAACATTTGTTGATGTACCGTTGATGCCGGAAAGTACCGGTAACTGATTCGTTGATGATTGAACATAGACTTGAATATCACGACCAATACTTCCGATTAAAATTCCATTTCTGTATTCTTTAACCTGAATTTTAATAACCGCTACTTCTTGTTGTGATGGTTGCAGATGGATTTCTCCTGTACGGGAATTGATCGTAATTGGAATGCTTGAACGAAGTGGTTGTTCAGCCGAATAGCCTGTTGCATAATTTACCGAGGTGCCTTCACCGGTAAAAGCTGCGCCAAGACTGTAAACAAGCGAATCTCCATCGGTTTCAACTGCTCCCGGATTCAGTCGAACTTCTTGTCCTTTACTTAAAAAGAAAACAGGGCGATTGGTAAATGTCGGCGTACTGTTTGGGCCGATTTGGTTGTTCAATTTTGCAGTGGTATAAATCCCTTGTTGATCCGGATTGATGAGTGTTGTAATTGCACTGTTTCTGCAACAATCTGAAACACTGAATACCCAGTCGCTGCAAAGTGCAGGAACAGTAAGGGTAGAGGAGTAGATCCATTCCTGAATGCCCGGTTGATTGCCACCATTGCACGATGTCGCAGAAGAAGGACAAATGAAAGTGACTTCATTTCCGCTTGTACTTTCTCTTTGTAAAGTGTATTGAGAAAATTGATTACATGATACAGATTTCAATATAAGATTTGCAGACAAGGGTGGTAATGATCCATTGCAATCACGATATAGATGATACGTTACTTTGTATTGATCATTTCCCACATATTCATAATTCATTTGGGTTCCTGCTGCATGGGAAGCTTTAATCTGGGTTGGAAAAATGTTCATCAGAAACAGAATAAAACCCAATGAATAAATTGTTTTCAAATTGATTAATCGGCCGGATATCATTTTCTTAATCATATCTCAAAGTACCGCCTGCATCGCCCGAATCTGTTATTTCTTATGTTTTATCATGATTTCAAGGTGCCAACACCTGATTTTGAAGGGTGAAAAGGCAACATTGCTCGACTAAAAAAAGATTCCAAAAAGGAAAAAAGCATGGGGTAGGTTAACCGAATTTTATATTAAAAAAAGAGGCTGTCTCAAACCCTTAAGATTGAATTGAAAAAATTTCATGTTCATTTTTAAGCATATTTCGCCCCGGGGATGAAAGTAGCTTGATTGGAAAATCAAAATATTTTTCCCGGATTACGAATTTTCTGAATCTCATACCTGTTGTGTATCGATCGCCTTGAAGCTTTCGCCATGTAATTTATCCCCTGATTTGTTCCCCTTTGCATGGCTGCCCTATTCAGGGCAATTCAATAAATGATCTAATAACCCAATTTTGAAAAATTAATACAACCATTATATGATAGTTAATTGATGATGGATCATATCGTAAACAAAAACATTATCGGTTTATAAGTCAACCTCTAAGGATTGATCAAAATTTCACTTCGACTCATTTCCTTTTCAGGTAATTGTACAAACCGGGGACGCATTCTGATAAATTCATACAATATTTTTTACCACATAACCATTTTAAAAGCGTTTAAGGATAATGCTTTCAAAGTGTTTTAAAAAAAAAGGAGGCTGTCAAAATATACATTTGAGACAGCCTCCTTTTTTAAAATCAAACGAGTTTAATTTTTAACAATTCTGTTAATATTCACCTTGCCATCGTATTCTACTTTTACAAGATAGATGCCTGTTGAAAATCCACGAATGTCAATTACTTTGTTATAATTATAGGTAGCAGCTTCTTTACTTAAGTAGAGTTGATTTCCTAAAATATCAGAAATTGAAATTTTAATTTCCGTTTGTCCAATTTTAGAAACACTGATGTTGACCATATCTTTAGCCGGATTCGGGAAAATTGACATTGAGGAAACATCGCCACGAGTAGTTTGAACCGTTGGATTGTGTGGTAAATTACAAGTGATGAAGTTCACATTGATTGCATCAAAATTTTCACAACCTGTAGAGTTAGCAACTTGTACAGAATAAATTCCGCTAGAAGTAACGGTTAAAAATTGTCCTGTGCTATTGTCATTCCATAGATAGGAAGCAAAACCGGCTCCTGCATTTAATGAAAGAGTAGTACCCAGACAAACTGTTGTATCGTTTCCAAGATTTACAACCGGAGATGGTGAATTATATCCAATTGTAAAACTTGCATAAGCGCGACAACCGATATAATCTTCAACACGGACCACATATGTCCCTGCTGCTAAATTTGTCGTAGAAACAGTTGTGTCACCATTTGGCCAAAGGTAACGATAAGGCGGTATGCCGCCATTTCCCTGAACGGTAGCTCCACCGTCTTCGCCATTTTCACAAGTTGCATTAGTAGTTGAAATGACTGTTGCAGTAACACCAGCTCCATTAGCAACAATTGTATTTAATGTTTGTGAACA
>JAYSPU010000187.1:0-4550 GCA_043721935.1 Bacteroidota bacterium
TACAGAAATCGAATCGAAGAAAGAGATGCAGTTATCAATGTAGGGTCTCTTCCTGTTTTAAATTCTTATAAAACGCCACTTCGTCAGATTTTTCAGAATTTGATTAGTAATGCACTGAAATATTCAAAGAACGAGATTCAACCTGTTATAAATATTAGTGCTAAAGAGTTTCCTCAGTATTGGCAATTTTCAGTTGCAGATAATGGAATTGGTATTCACTCTGATTATTTTGAAAAAATATTTATTATTTTTCAAAGGCTCCATCATAAGGAAGAGTATTCGGGAACCGGAATGGGACTAGCTGTAACAAAAAAAATTATAGACAACCTGAATGGAAAAATATGGGTTGATGCAAAAGAAGGAGTTGGAAGTACGTTTTATTTCACACTTAATAAATCTGTTTTTAAATGAAAATTCCTGATATTCCCGAAAATGAAACTGAACGATTGAACGTATTGAAGAGCTACAAAGTTCTGGATACCTTACCGGAAGTCGATTATGATGATATTACTAGAATCGCTACTTTAATTTGCGGTATGCCCATTGCGCTGATTACACTCATTGATGAAAAGCGTCAGTTTCTAAAGTCGCGAATGGGATTCTCCGTTTCAGAAACTCCAAGAGAGTTATCCTTTTGTGCTCATGCTATTAATCACCCGAACGATCTGATGGAGGTCCGGGATTCAAGAAAAGATCTCCGTTTCGCCGATCATCCTTTTGTAACGGGTAATCCTTTTGTGGTATATTATGCCGGTATGCCATTGGTTACTCCGGAAGGCTATGCGTTAGGAACATTATGTGTTATCGATAACAAACCCAGAGAACTTAATGAAGAACAAAAAGAAGTATTAAAAAGCCTTGCAAGGCAGGTGGTCCATCTTTTAGAACTGCGTAAAAAAAACGAACTATTGATTCAAAGCGAACTTGCTTTGAGTGAATTTGCACATGAGGTTGAAGATTTTTCTCATGCTGCTGCACATGATCTTAAAGAACCGGTGAGGATGATTAAATCTTTTCTTGGGTTAATAGATAAAAAATATCACAATGTTTTCGATGAAAGAAGTAAGCAATATATTTACCAGGCAATTAATAGCGCAGATAGGATGCAACTTTTGATAGATAATCTTCTAGATTACTCAAAGGCAGGTTTAGATCAGGAAGAAAAGGAAATTGTAGATTTAAATAATGTAATAGAGGAAGTAAAGGAATTGTTTGAACCGGAAATAAAAGAACAGAAGGCCATTATACATTCAATGGATTTACCGTTTATACTTATTTCCAGAACAGATGTTTATCGGATATTTCAAAACCTGATTGGTAATGCAATCAAATTTAGTGTTCCGGATAAAATTCCGTTAATTGAAATTAATGTAAGTGAAACCAAAACACATTGGCAGTTTTCAGTGGTTGATAATGGAATTGGAATACTGAAGTCAAATTTGAATTCTGTCTTTTCCTTATTTAAAAGACTGCATTCAAATAATGCATATGCCGGTAGCGGAATTGGTCTGGCTATTTGTAAAAAAATTGTTGAGAAAAATGATGGGAAAATATGGGTGGAGTCAGAAGAAGGAAAAGGGAGTTCATTTTATTTTACAATTAAAAAATTGAATTATACCTGAGGAAAAATAGATCAGGTTGTTTCACTGAGTTCATATAAACAAAGCAAAAATTATAAATGGTTCCTATTCAGATACTATTAGTCGAGGACAATGAAGGAGATATTCTTCTTACCGAAGAAGCATTGACGGACTCTAAAATACTTGTTTGGTTAAATGTAGTCAGAGATGGAAAAGAAGCGATCGATTATCTGATGCAATCCGGAAAGTACGAAGAAGCCTCACTACCTGATCTTATTTTACTGGACGTTAATTTACCTAAGATGAATGGTCATGAAGTCCTCCGTTTTATAAAAGGAAATGACGTTTTTAAACACATTCCGGTTATTATGCTTACAACTTCTTCATCAGAAAAGGATATTAACTTGTCCTATAACAACTTTGCAAATTGTTACATTACCAAACCGGTGGATGTAAATGATTTTCTTGATGTAGTTAAAACAATTGAAAATTTTTGCATTACAATAGTGAAGTTGCCGGTGGTAAAAAATGTATCAAATTAAATTAGATAAGAGATGTTGTCAGACGAAAAGGAGTATAGGATTTTAATCATTGAAGATAATCCGGGTGATTATAGGATTGTAGAAGAATATGCCAAAGAAAAGATGCAGAATGCAGACATTCTCGGTGCCAGGACGTTTAAAGAAGCAATGGATGTATTGTCAACGATTGAGACCCCATTTCATGTTATTTTTCTTGATTTAACGTTACCGGATAAGAGCGGATACGATTTAGTTCTTAAGATTCTGGAACTGGCAGGCAGCTCTCCTATCATTGTTTTAACAGGATTTGCTGATGTCGATTTTGGAATTAAATCTATTGCAATGGGTGTATCTGATTATTTGCTAAAAGATGAATTAACACCTGCTATTCTTTACAAAAGTATGGTTTACTCCATTGAAAGAAAACGAACGCTTTCTGATTTAAAGGAATCTGAAAAACGCTATAGTGATTTATTCCATTTTTCTCCTCAGCCTATGTGGGTTTATGACATGGTATCATTTCAATTTGTTCAGGTTAACGATGCTGCAATTGAAGAATATGGATATACGAAAAATGAGTTTATGAATATGACTATTGCTGAATTGGAATTGGAAAGTAAATCAGCTATGTCAAGTTATCAGTCTCCCGAAAGTCTTAATTTTAGGAAATCGCTATCAAAGAACCGGAAGTTGTATGTTAAAAAATCAGGCGAAGTCATCGAAGTTGAATTATATACGGATGAAATAATAATAAATAACAAAACGTTTCAGTCTGTCATTGCAATAGATGTTACACAGAAAAACCTGGTGGAAGATCTAGTGGTAAAAGCTATAATAAAAACTCAGGAAGATGAACGCTATGAAATAGGAGGTGAGTTGCACGATAATGTTTGCCAGATATTGGCAAGCAGTCTGATAAGTTTAAGTATGTTAAAGAAGTCAGTGGATCCTGTCGGTCTGCAATGGTACAATCAGGGTAGAGAGTACATTACACTGGCCTTAAAAGAAATTCGAAATTTGTCTCACCGTGTTGCGCCTTCATTTTTTGAAGAAACAACTTTAGAGGAAACGTTTAATAAATTGTTAAAAGCTTTCGATGTTGAAGGAAAGTATCATATTTTTCCGCGCTTTGATGAGTCGATTAAACTATATCCCATTAGTCTTGAAATCCAGTTAAATCTGTACAGAATTCTGCAAGAACAATTGAGAAATATTTTTCAATATGCGGATGCGAAATCAATCGAAGTTGAAGTTCTGATTCAGGATAATAATATTCGGATGAGAGTATTGGATGATGGCATTGGTTTCATTGTAGAAGAACTAAAAGGTGGAATTGGTTTTGCCAATATGAGACGCCGTGCCGAATTATTTGCCGGTAGGTTTGAAGTCGATTCTTCTCCGGGGAAAGGATGTAAAATTGAAATTGATATCCCTTTGCAAGGTGTTAATTAGTCGTGGATATTAAGAATAAAAATCTTTTCCCAATAGAAAGATTAACACGTTTGATGACATGTGCAGAAAAATGTTGGCCCACATTCCATATTTCATTCCGGCAAAACCATAAATAAATCCGGAGAATGTAAAAGGAATCATAATCGGTACCGCTAATTCAAAATTCACATTCAAATTGAAATTGTAAACGTGTCCAAGTCCGAAAATTATGGCTGACAGATAGAACATAAACGGGAAGTATTTTACAAATTCAATTTCTCTTTCTTTTCTTTGATTTCATAATTAACCAATTTCAAGGATAGTAGTGGAATGAAAATGAGAAAGAATGCGGAGATTTTATAACCTGCAGTAAGATCAAGCAGGAGGTTTGCACAGATTGTCAGAAATAGACTTACGGCCAATGATTGAATTGCAAGCGTCAGTATTTTTTTATTTTTAAGAAAGTATCGAAAAATAAATTCTTCAGGAATTGGGTAGATAAGAACGCCTTTCAAAACTATTCGAAAATTGCATGAAGTATATAACCGATGCTTGCCTGAAAATTCATAATGCAAATGAAGCCAATGATTAACAGTGAAGAACCAAATAAACTTGAACAGTAAGGCAAGGATTAACAATTTGATGACATCTCGTAAAGCGCTAAGATCTATAGCAACGAACACTTATGCTTGAGTTGGCTTTCGGAAATAAAGAAAAAGTTCGGTTGCAGTTTTTTTCAACAAGTATAAATAGGAGAACTAAAAGTAATAGCTTATTGCTTCATATAATATTTTCCGATGAATAATAGATTCGATCATTTCTCTATTATTTATTTGTACCCAATTTTTTACGTGTCATTTGTTCATTGACTAATTTGTCATGATTTATTAAATAATTTATAGCTTCATAAACATCTTTAAAATTTTCATCGTAATTGATTTCAAGTTCTTTGAGCTTTTCTGAAAGTTCATTATTTGAGAAAGCTAATTGACGTAGAATTACAAAAGCTCTCATTATT
>JAYSPU010000188.1:0-28670 GCA_043721935.1 Bacteroidota bacterium
ATTTTAACGGTACTGATTAATTCTCTGAAAATTTTACGGAAGGTTTGAATGTCTACTTCTATTGCATTTTCTTTGAAAATATCTTCCAGTCGTTTTAGATGCGTATAAAAATGAAAAACGAATTCAGACTCCAGCTTATGAAATCGAAATTCATCTTCTTTCATTCCAAGTAAAATCAACTGAAGAATCCGTCGCATCCAATCAAAGACTTCGTGCAAGGTTGGAGGAATATAAAACAACTCTTTAAAGAGTGCATCGGTTGCCGCACCGGTCAATAAACTTGCTTCAATACGAATGAAATTCTCATCAATTTCCTGCAACCAATTACGAATAGGCTCGCGACTGATAATTCGGATATACGGATGATTGAGAATGGCTTTTACATCTCTGAAATAAAAAGATGTTTCTGTCCCTTTTTCCTGTCTGGCATTTTTCTGCAGATTAATCAGTGCTTCGAACAAATCAAACAATGGAGTTTGTCGAAGCGGATAGCCCATGGTGACATTCACGTGTTTTACTTCCTCAGGCAAAGCATACAATACAGGAAATAAAAGTTTCTCATCCGGCAATACAATTGCGGTTCGCTCCGGAACAAAATCTTTTTGCTTCAATAATTCCTGAATCAACTGACCGGCATACTTGGCTTGTCCGACCAATAAAGGTATTCCTGTTGTGGTGATAGTTTTCTTTGTTGAGCCGAAATAGTCGCCTTTCCAATTGTAATTTTTCTCAATCAATTTATTATTACGGAAAAACTTACCTGCTTCCTGAGTTGTATCGTCCGTATAATATTTGTCTGCGTCGAAATAAGTGGTTGCTTTTTTTTCTCTTATAAAGTAGTTGAATATTTTTTCTTCAGCAGGTGATAGTGCATAAAATCCTGCAAAGACAACGTGATTGTATTCTTCGGGAATATCGATTTCATTTCGTTCTAAAGCTTCGGAGATTTTACGATACGCCATTCCATCATAGGCCTGGTTCTGATCTTCCAATGCCTTGCTAAAATCTCTGAAAATACCGGACAAATGTTTCCATGTATTCATGAATTCATTTTTCAGTCGGGACGGATCGTGATCAAAGAAATTTTGCCAGAATTTTTTGATGCGAATCAGTTCTTCTTCCGGTAATGCAAAAGCAGTTTCTATTTCGTGTATATCTGTTACGGTTGAAAACACTTTATCTGCACTAACCAGGTAATTGTCCAGATCATTAAAATCTTTTAACAATAATTCGCCCCAAGGATAGTAACGGTCAAATGATTCTGTCGGAAAATACTTCTGATAAACTTTATACAATTCAAACAGGAGCGTCAGCTGATCAGGAATCACGGTGTTATTCATTTTCAAAATGAAATCCTGGATTGAATATACGGCAGGTGACCAAACCGGCTTGTCAATCAGTTTTGACAATTCATCTTTGAAAAATAATCCGGCCCGGCGAGTAGGAAAAACAATGCATAAAACTTTCAACTCTGCCTTTCGATGAGTATAAAGGTGTTGCGTCAATTGCGTAATAAAACTTTGCATCATACTTTAATAGAGAAAGAGTTTGCGAGGGTACAAATGAAAGGTTAAATTAGCGGAAAATACGGCAATCATGAAGAAAAAATTGGTTCGTAGTAAAGACAAAAAAATTCTAGGTGTTTGTGGCGGACTCGGCGATTACTTTGATATCGATCCTACGCTCGTCCGTGCACTCTTTCTGGTCGCACTGATTGTTTTCGGCTCAGGACTTCTCCTCTATCTTATCCTGGCGATCGTTATGCCTTCTGAAAATTCTTCTTCCTCCTAAATGGTTATTCCTTTGAGAATCTTTACTGCGGTTCTGCAACGGAAGATGACATCTTTTATACCTTCGGAACCGCTGAATAGCTGATGCGCTCTACTCCTTTTATCTTCTTTCTTGCTTTTATTCTGTTTGCAACCACTGCTTCTGCAATTGCTATTCGGGATACTGTGCCTACACTTCATTTGAAGACACGAGTGAGTTCGAATTCTGAGAGTGAATTCAGCAGTGGCAGTAGTATTCAACATCCACTCGACAGCTCTTTGCATATTACACAATATGTAAATCCGCCAATGTCTTTACATTATAATTATTTGGGAACTAATGGAAGCGCAACTGACCCACAAATATTCTCTTATAATCCGGGAATTTTTACTTTCACCGGATTAAGATCTTATGACTTCTATGTAGTTCCTACTGATAGTGTTCCTTATTATCATACGAACAAAAGATATTCAGAAGCAAATTGGATGCAAGGTGGATTTAAAGAACAATCCATTCGGTTTCTTCATAGTCAGAATATTACAAAAACCTGGAATGCCGGCTTTGACTTTTCAAGATTCGGATTAAAAGATTTTATGGCCAATAGCCAAATCTTCCATAGCAAGTTTATGTTTTTCACGTCTTATCAATCGGCGAATCGCCGGTATTCGTTTTTTGCGAATGCAAGTTGGACGACCATAAGAAATCAAGTGAATGGCGGACTTGTAAGTGATTCACTTTTTGTCAATACGACGGTAGACAATTTGGGAATTAAGGGATTGGCATTTCAGATTTCCGACGCATCGGCACGTTATAGAAACCGACGATTTTATTTAAGTCAATATTACACCTTAAGAAGCAGTACAGACAGTTTATCACCCGGAGTAAGACTGAATCATCGCATCAGTTTTGACAGGATAACATATGCTTATGTTGACCCGACAGCAGACAGTTCATTTTATTCCAACTTTTATTACGGTCAGAAAACGAATGACACTATTCATTCAAATCTGATGACGAATCGATTTTCAATCAGCTTACCTGCCGGTCAGAGAAACATTCTTCCTAACTGGAATACAGAGTATTTTCTCAAACATCAACTGGTTCGTTACGGTCAGCTTGACATGAAGCGAGACTGGAACAATGTATCAGTCGGAGGAATCATTCAATACATTACCGACAGTAGTTTTCAATTGAAAATTACCGGAGAAGTTGGATTGAACGGACAGGACAAAGGAAATATCAACTTGAATGTTCGAATCAGTTTGCCACCATCGAAGATTGGTAATTTTTCAGCAGGAATTGTTACCGGAAAATCCAGTGCTGATAACATTTATTCTTTTCTAGCATCCAATAATTTCAAATGGGAAAATAATTTTAATTCAATCGGGTATGTCAGTATTGATGGACATTATGTACTTCCAAAAAGAAATTTTTCTATAGGCTATAAACAACATCTGATAGATAATTGGGTGTATATGAATAGTGCTTCATCTCCTGAGCAAACCAACACGACTTTACACATTGAACAGTTTTCGCTAACAAAGAATTTTACATTTCGTTTATTTCACCAGGACAATGAAATTATCTGGCAGAATAGTTCAGCAGAAATTATTCGTTTACCAAAACTTATCCTTAGTCATTCTCTTTATTTGGAAAAACGATTTTTTAATAAAGCATTGTTAGCTAACATGGGTTTCAAGGCAGCTTATAATTCATCATACTATGCGAATGCTTTTATGCCATCGAATTCACTTTTCTATTTACAGAATGAAATTAAAACAGGAGGATTTACCAGAATAGATTTATTTGTCAATCTGAAAATAAAAACGGCACGCGTCTTTATAGAAATGGAAAACATTGCCGATAATTTGACCGGCAATTCCTACTTTTTAACTCCACACTATCCAATGCCCGGACGTATTTTAAAATTCGGAATTGTATGGAGGTTTTTTGACGAATAATAAGATCAGGTTTTCTGCTTTTTCTTTTTCGCAGCAGGAAAAAGAATGTTGTTCAAAATAAGTCTGTACCCGGCAGATGTCGGATGAAGTGAAAGATCAGTTGGCGGATCACCAACCTGATGCTGATAATCTTCCGGATCGTGACCGCCGTAAAATGTCCATGTACCTTTTCCATATTCACCGTGAATATAGCGAGCTTCGTTTTCCGCTTTGGTTTCACCCATGATAAGCACACCGGGCTTAATAAATTGCTTTCTGAAAGCTGTTGTTTGACCCATGAAACCTTTGATCACTTGTTCATGATCCTGACAAAGCATGGTAGGAACAGGATCCCATTTAGCAGAAAATTCAAAGAGCGTAAAGAAGTCTTCAGTCCGCGGCAAACGTCTCAGTGGCGGTTGATTATCAATTTCACTGAATTCATATTCATACGGATTCGTACTCAGCTTATAATTTTGGAAAGCAAAACCTTTTGAATAGTCCAGTTTGGAATTCATTTTAGGATCAGCCGGATCTCCATCGAACATTGACTCGCAGATGTCAATTCCTTCAGCAGCCAAAGCAATATCGTAGCTATCCGTTGCCGAACACATGGCAAATAAATAACCACCGCCACTGGTAAAGTCACGAATCTTTTGAGCAACAGCCAGTTTCATTTGAGACACTTTATTGAATCCAAGTTTATGAGCCAAAGCTTCCTGATCACGTTGCTCCTCCTGATACCAGGCAGCATTGTGAAAAGCCGACCAGAACCGACCGTACTGACCGGTAAAATCTTCGTGGTGCAAGTGCAGCCAATCATAGGTAGGTAATTTACCTTGAATAGCATCTTCGTCGTAAACCACTTCGTAAGGAATCTCTGCATAGGTTAATGCAAGTGTAACAGCATCATCCCAAGGTCGCTTTGTCTTTGGAGAATAGACAGCCACTTTAGGCGCTTTTTCTAATTTGACCACATCCATGTTAACTTCCGGATTACTGATCTCTGTAATAATGGCAGCCGCTTGACCATTGGCCAGAATCTGAATCGTTACTCCTCTGATCGCACATTCCTTTTGCAATCTGGCATTCTCAGGTAAAAGAAAACTACCACCACGATAGTTCAGCAACCATTGAATGTCCAAAGCATTTTCCAGAGCGAAATATGCAATACCATATGCTTTGAGGTGATTCTTCTGGGAATTATCCATTGGAATGAGGATGTAAGCAGCATCGACCTGAAGAAAGGCAATCCATGCTAACAGTAAAAGAAGTAGCTTTTTCATTCGTGAATTAAAGTAATACAAAACCTCTAGGATTAAGAGATGCTAAAGGTAGCAAACGGATCGTTGTTGAGGAAATTGTTGGGGATATTGAGTCAAAAGAGAATCGCAATTTAAAATTGCCACGAATGCCTGAATGCTTCATTTAGACATTCGTGCATTTGTTAAAATTATTTTTCTAGTGCCTTAGATTCTAAGTCTGATGTATATAAATGAAATTAGTTTGAAACGAAATGGGGACTAAATATGCTCATTTAGAAGACGAAAGATTGGGAAGCCCTCCTTGCAGGTGTTTTTTTGTTTGATTTAAAATTTCTATTTTTCCCCCTTTATGGAGAAATCAGGTAAGGCAAGAATTTATTTAGCGTCCCTTCTTATACTTTCCGGAATCCTTTGGTCGCAAATGCTACTGGGCTGGTTTGAAGAAACGAAACTACATGGATCTTATGAGTTGAAAGAAAACACAGATTTCACAATTAATGATTGGATTTCTGAACAATATCAAAAGCGAAAATCTGAATACCTGAACGATCATGTTGCGTTTCGCCCAGCACTGGTCAGCATTCACAATCAACTTTTGTTTTCTTTATTCAAAAAGTCATCAGTACTGAATTTAATCATAGGAAAGCAAAATTATTTGTATGAAAAAGGATATATCGATGGCTATAACGGAAATGATTATTTAGGGCAGGAAAAAATTGTACAAAAAGTGAAAAAGTTGAAAATACTGTCTGACACACTTCAGAATCATGGTAGTAAATTGATAGTTGTATTAGCTCCCGGAAAAGCACGTTATTATCCTGAATTTATTCCGGACTATTTACAAAAGGATTCCAAGACGACGAATTATACCGGATTAATAGAAGAATTTTCAAAGCAAAATATAGCATTTGTAGATTTCAATCCGTGGTTTTTATCAATGAAAAAAACATCGAAATATCCTCTCTATCCTCAGACCGGAATTCATTGGTCTTCCTATGCAACAACTTTAGTCATTGACAGTCTTTCAAAGTATATTTCTTCGCTCTATCAGGAACATGCACCTCAATTTATTTATTCAGATTTCACCTATGATAATTCTATCCGGGATTCAACAGATGTTGACATACAATCAAGTTTAAACCTCTTTCAGGATATCAGAAGTATGAAACTTGCATACAGAGATGTGGATATAAAATTTAGTAAAGACAAAAATAATTGCATATTTATTTCTGATAGTTATGGTTGGACATTGTATAATTCAGGACTTACGAAAAAACTATTTAACGAATTTGAATTGTGGTATTATTTTAAACAGCTTTATAAAAATCATGAAACGCCTGTTGATCTTGACTATTCATATGTCTATAAAAAACTAAATACTCCTGAACTTGTCGTCATCATGAGTACAGAAATGAATTACAATCGTTTTGATTTTGGATTTTCAGAAAACATACTGGAAATGTTTCAGGGAAAACTTGCAACTAGAGAGAAAAGGATCAAGGAAATAATGATTTCAATGGAAAATAGTTCTGAATGGATGGAAGCATTAAAGTTAAAAGCGCAGGATCAAAATCGAACGCTGGCTCAGGTTATGAAATCAGATGCTGAGTGGATGTATGATCAGGAAAAATAAAATACAGTTTTGTTCACTTAAAAAAAATTGCTTCAATGGTATTTAGTAGTATTATCTTTCTTGTTTTCTTTCTCCCGGTATTTTTGATTTGTTATCATCTGGCAGCTGATCGATACAGAAATGGACTTACGCTGGTCTTCAGTATTTTATTTTATAGTTGGGGAGCGCCTCAATTTGTATTTGTATTGCTGCTAATGACAGGAATTGACTTTTTTATTGTACAAAAGATGTATCAATCCAAACCGGGGCATCGAAAAAAGGTATTACTGACACTTTCCATTTGTATCAATATGGGACTTCTTTTTTATTTTAAGTACAGTAATTTTTTTATTGAGAACGCAAACTTCTTTTTGCAAAAATTCGGATCTCATGATATAACATGGACAAAACTTATTTTACCAATTGGAATTTCATTTTTTACATTTGAAACCTTAACCTATTCAATTGATGCATATCGGGGACAAATTCGCCCATTAAAAAAACTAAGGGACTATTATCTTTATATTTTCCTTTTTCCAAAATTGATTGCAGGCCCGATTGTTCGTTTTGGTTTAATTGAAGACCAGATGGACAGGCGAAAAATCAGCGGGGATGACTTTGTAGGTGGTTTTTTTCGTTTCATTCTTGGGCTTGGCAAGAAGGTTTTAATAGCAAATACCATTGGGAGTTATGCTGATCAGGTTTTTAATTCCGATCTCCTTACTTTAAGTTCCTCCTCTGCATGGATTGGAGCTCTATGTTATACGTTTCAAATCTATTTTGATTTTTCAGGGTATTCAGATATGGCATTGGGAATTGGCAGGATGATCGGTTTTCGTTTTCCGGAAAATTTTAATAATCCCTACACTTCCACAAGCATTACTGATTTCTGGAGAAGATGGCATATGACACTGGGTATGTGGATGAAAGAATATCTCTACATTCCATTGGGAGGAAACAGAGTAAAGTCTAAAACACGATTGTATTTTAATCTCTGGCTTGTGTTTCTGTTAAGTGGATTATGGCATGGAGCATCGTGGAGTTTTGTAATTTGGGGCGCCTTCCATGGTCTGTTTTTAGTTTTAGATCGAATGTTTCTCTTACGATTTTTGCAGGCCATACCAAAATTCTTTTCTGTATTAATAACATTCTTTCTGGTATTAACCGGTTGGGTATTTTTCAGACTAGAAGATTTTCATTCCATCAAATTGTTTTTTAATGCCATGTATAGTTTTAACTTTCATATCGATCCCGAATTATTTACAACGGAGTTAAAAGCATTCATGATTATTGCAATATTCTTTTCGTTTTTCATTTTATTGCCAAAGGGAAGAGAAATACAAGACAAGTTCTTTCATGGAAACTTTGCAATTTCAAAGCAATACATATCAATTCCCTTAACGTTAGGACTTATCATTTTATGTATTAGCTATATTACTACATCCACCTTTAACCCTTTTATATATTTTCGATTTTAATGATTAGCAACCAACGGTCACTTCCTTTTGTTTTAGTTTTATTTATCGTGATTGGTATAATATGGGTTCAACAATTGTCGCAATTTTACAGTTCGCCTGAATTGAAAGGCTATTATATTCTAAAGCCTGATACCAATATTACAATTTCAAATTGGTGGTCGGAAGAATATCAAAAAATCAAATCTGTCTATCTGAATGATCATGTTGCTTTCCGACCCGAATTAGTCAGGTTGCATAACCAACTCTTGTTTACATTTTTTCACAAAGCACACACTAATCATATTATTGTAGGTAAAGAATATTATTTATTTGAAAAGCCTTATGTAGATGAGTATACCGGAAAAAAATCAATTAAAGAAGATTCACTTAAATTCAAGATTAAGGCATTAAAAACAATTTCCGATTCTATAGCTAAACACGGTGGTAAATTATTGCTCATTCTTGCACCTGGAAAAGCACGCTATTTTTCAGAATATCTTCCGGATAATTATAAATCCGGTAAAGAGAAAACCAGTCATTTTCGAATACTAAAAGAATTACAAAACAAACAAATTAATTTTATTGATTTTAACAGTTGGTTTCTCTCAATTAAAGATACTTCTAAATATCCTCTCTATCCAAAGACAGGAACACACTGGTCAAATTATGCTACCGGTATTGTTGCCGATAGTATAGCAGGTTACATTGCTGAGATGTATCATCAACACCGACCCACGGTTAATAACTCAAATTTTATTTATAGTAATGTTATACGGGATTCAATCGATATAGATATTGAATCAAGCATGAATCTGATTTGGGATCCGGATCGCTATAATCTTGCCTATAGAGATGTCCACTGGTCCGAAGTTGGATACAAACCGAGTTGCATCATTATCTCTGATAGTTACTGGTGGCAATTTTACAATGCAGGATATCCAAATGATCTTTTTAGTAAATATCAATTCTTTTATTATTTCAAACAAGTATACAAGGATTATCAACCTGGCGAAGCTCTGGATATGAATTATGCTTTTAATGAAATCAAGAAAACAGATCTTATTATTATTCTCGTTGCTGAAGCAAATTATTCACGGTTAGATTTTGGTTTTTCAGAGGCAATGCTTCAAATGTATTCCGGTAAAACGTCAACTAAAGAAACACAGATAACTGAATATATTCAGAAAATGCAAAATGATCCGGAATGGTTGGATCAGCTACGGATCAAAGCTAAAGATCAAAACCGGACACTTGAAGACATCATGCTGTCCGATGCAAATTGGTTATATGAGCAGGAAGAAATGAAAGCCGGGAAATAATTAACGCTGTGAAAAATTGTATTGTTCCGAATGCACGAATGCTTCATTTTGGCATTCGTGGTTAAAATAATTTGGTTTCATTCGCTAAATCGCTGGAGGGTTACAAATGGAAAGCAATTATCAACGATGAATTTTCAATTCTCAACTTGAAACTACATTGTAAAAATTGCATACATAGGTCAAAATCGAGCGTTATTCGAACTTTTTAAACTAAAAAAACAACTAGACCTTTTTTATCGCTCCAACAGTTTAATGTCTTTGAAATACACAACCCTTTCTATACATTTGATTTGTGTTGAACTTTTTTAGGGGGATTATTAACGAAGAGCTGCGGACTTTTCAGTTTAGTATATATTTTATTCTCAAGCTAAATTAAATACAGAATCAATTTTTTCTGCAATCTTAATTTAAGATTAAAAATACTTTTGACTTCTTGTTATTCAAAACCGGCAAGCCAAGCAGTAAATATTTCTCTCTACACAACTCATACACACACAACATGATTTTTTTTACATCTTACTTTCTGAAGTTTAAACCTTCAGGAACTGTCAGCAGTTTTTTAGGATTACCAATCAATAAACTTCTGCTCTTCTTTTTATTTTTTCTTTTTCAGCTTATAAGTTCTGATGTAAAATCACAGACTATTCCCTGCAAGTTAAATTGCAGGGATACTACTATATGTTTCAATTTACCTGATTCGTTGGTGAAATTAAAGAAACCGAAATTTCTGCCATTGAATGGAAATGGTGGAACAGGATTAGGAGGAGATTGCGTTAAAGATTCTATCTGGAGTAATGCGCCAGGAATTTATCCTGTCGGTATTACCTATGTTACCTGGTATGTCTCCTATCCACCGGCACGAATTGATTCTTGTACGATGAAAGTTACGCGCAGACCTCCTTCCGTTTATACAATTAATTTCACAACTTCACCTCCTATCGTTGCCGGTGTAATCAATATCTGCAACGGACAATCAATAACGTTCATGGATAATTCTACCGGCATTTCCGGATTGCTCTGGAATTTCGGCAATGGATATTATTCAAGTAATGCTGTACATACAGAACCGGCTTGGCATTATCCTCCCGGAACCTATTACGATACACTGACAGTTTATGACGATTGCGGTGCGCCTCACGATACAGCATTTACAGTTGTTGTTGACTCCGCTTCAGGTCCTGATATCTTTTGTATTTCAGTTGTATGTCCGGGTGATACGGTAACGTATCATACCAGTGCCATTTGTACCAACTATACATGGACGGTGACCGGTGGAACTTTTCTGACTCCTCCTCCGGTAACGAGTGATTCTGCAACAGTAATATGGGGAGCCGGATCAACCGGGACAATTTCACTCGCAGTTTCAGGATGTACACCGCCACTTAACTGTCCTTTTTCTACCATCAAGACAGTACATATAGTGCCGGCAACATTGCCGATTGCAGGAGATACTGTTACCTGTGCAGGTTCTACGACTACGTATTGTGTAGAATGTATACCCGGAAATAATTACAGTTGGGAATTGTTACCCGGAAATGCCGGAACCGTCACCGGTCAGGGGACAAGTTGCATAACTATTAACTGGGCTCCGGGATTCACCGGTTATGCAACCATTACATTAAACTATCAGAATGTACTAACAGGTTCGGGATGCAATCTCCCTGAAAATTGTAGTCATGATAATGGTTGTGGAGGAACAGCAACGATCACTGTACATGTGAAACCTATTTTTGGAATTACGGGACCGACTACCGTTTGTCCTAATATCATTGCGCCACCTTTCTACGGAGTAAACACTACCGCAAATACAATAGAACCGGGAACGACCTGGAAGATAAAAACACCTATTCCAACTATTCTTACTTTTAATTCAACGACTGCTTTAAATGCCTATAACTGGAATGCAGGACCGGGAAATTATTATCTCACTGCCTACGCACCACCGAATATTTATTGCAATGACTCCGCCTTCTACACCGTAACAGTTGTGAACATGTTAATTCCTGCAGCTGTAACCGGACCGGATACAGTATGTGCCGGATTACCATTTATCTACAACGTCGCACCAAACATGACAGGTGTAACGTATACATGGAATGTTACAGGAGGAATCATCATTGGTCCTTCCAACGGATCATCAGTTACGATTAATTGGTTTTCAGGAGGTGGAACAATTAGCGTTAGTCAAACATTAACTGCATCACCCGGTTGTACTTCTGCATCAAATGCTTTTTTCACCGTCTATACATGGCCACCATTTCCACTTCCGGTTATTACGCCAAGTAATGCTATTGCCTGTGTAAAAAGTACAATCATTTATTCCATTCCTCCTTCCTTGATCAGTAATGGAACGTATACATGGTCAGTAGTTCCGGCAACTGCAGGAACAATACTTTCAGCAAACGGAACGAATCAGATTACGATTAAATGGATTAATGCATCCTCTCCACCGATTTTTGTGAAATTAAAAATTTCCAGATGCTATACTGATTCGGTAATGTTTCCTGTTAACTTGTTAGGACTTCCTCCGGTACCTCCTATCACAGCGCCATCGTCTGTTTGTAAAGGAACGAATGTTACGTTCTCTACAACAAGTCCCGGGCCTTCCTGGAATTGGAATTTTGGAGATTTAGGAACAGCAAATACTCCAACAGCCAATCATGTTTATACGACAGCAGGAGATTTCAATGTTCAATTGTATGTTACCAATGTAAATGGATGTTCTGATACAGCATTTACGAAAATTCGCGTTGAAGATATTCCTCAGTTACCTGTTATCACCGGTACATCTTCCGTTTGTGTGGGCAGTAATGGTTCTTATACATTTCCACAACCTATATTTCCCGGAGCCAGTTATATCTGGGGTGTTTCTGCACAGGGAACTATTTTGTCAGGACAAGGTACCAATACCATCACCGTTAAGTGGTCAACAGTAACTCCAGGTGGTCAAGTTACTTTAACTGTTTTATCTACTTGTCCTGCGGGAAGTGTCATTCCATTCTCTGTCGCTGTGAATGCTTTACCAACTGCGTCTATCTCTGTTCCTTCTCCTCTGTGTGTGAATGCGCCGTTGACATTCACCGGAAGTGGCGGACCGGTATATAATTGGAATTTTCCGGGTGGTTCTGTTAACCTCTCAAATCCTGCTGCACCGATTGTCACCTATGGAAGTGCGGGAAATTATTCTGCTTCTCTGAATATTGTAAATGTAAATGGATGTGTTGCAAATACCACGACAAATTTTACAGTGAATCCATTGCCCATCACTTACATAACGGCTCCTGCTGTTTGTACATTTCCTGCGACTATCACATTATCAGCGGTTGCAGCTCCGGGATATACATTTGTCTGGACACCAACCGGCAGTACGTCTCCTACTCTGACTCAAACACTGACAGGTCCTGCGACCTATTCAGTTGTTGTAACAAATATATATGGTTGTACGAATTCAACTTCCACAACAATTTTAGGAGGAATATGCGCACCGGTTCCGGGAGTTTGTGTCGTGAATGATTCACTTGATTTTATTAGTACACCTCCGGTTTGTTTGACAAAAACTTTTACAAAAATTTATACCGGCACTCACACCGGTTGGAATTTTGGTGATGGCGGTACAGCCGGAGCGGTTAGTCCTGTTACACATACTTATGCATTACCCGGTGTGTACACAGTTACTATTTATGGAACAGCGTTCGGAATAGATAATAATGGAATGCCTTGTACAACTGTCATTGGTTCCAGTCACAATGTGCTGGTTCCATTCAAAGCTGATTTCACTGCGAACTATCAATGCAATGCAGGTAATACCATGCAAACTGTTTTGACAAATAGTTCATTGTATTATGGCTTAGTTTCTAATTACACATGGGACTGGTATTTAGATAACAGCAATGTTACTTTTAGTACGAATCCATTCCCGGCTAATCAAACATTCAGTGCAGGACCACACACGGTTCATCTCGTTATCAATGATCCGGCGAATACACTTGCTACTTGTACATTATCCGTAAACATAAACGTTCCTGTTCCTGTAATGGCAGCTAATAATATGCCGACACCGGTACCTTATTGTGCAGGGATACCGCTTACGTTTACCGATGCTTCCTTCACTTCACCAACAGGATGGCTGTGGGATTTTTATAATAACGGTGTCTCCACATCAGGATTACAAAATCCACAATTCACTTATCCGAATGCAGGTTCGTTTTCTTTTAAACTAACTGTTTCCGATCAATATGGTTGTAACAGTATTGTTATTAAACCGATCACAATTCAAAGTGCAGGTATTGGAAGTATTACAGTGGATTCAACTGCTTGTGATTCGGTTGAGTTAACTGCTTCAGGTATTGGTCCATTCTTCTGGTCCAATGTAATTGCTCAACCGGTTCCTAATAATCCATTTTATGCAAAGCAAGCAGGGTACTATTCAGTAGTCGGTTATAATCCATCATTCGGTTGTCCTTACAAGGCTACTGTCGGACCACTTACCATTCGACGGTCTCCTAACGCTACCATTACAGGTAAAAAGAAATACTGTCAGGGAGAAGCACTCGATTTAAAAACCAACACTGCCGGAGTAACCATTGCATGGACTCTTTATCCGACCGGCCCGGTACTCGCTACTACACCGAATCTGAATATTATTGCAGCCGTTCCCGGAACATTTACCTATAGAGTAACATTGACTGCACCGAATGGCTGTTCTGCCTGGGACTCAATCAGTGTTGTGGTGGATCCTGTGCCGGGTTCTGCATCCATTGTTGCTGCCGGACCGACAACTTTTTGTCAGGGAGATTCAGTAAACCTTTCTGTGAATCCTGTCGGCTTTACTTATCTATGGTCAAAATCACCGACTCCACCTCTCACACCGCCGTCAAATAGTAATGTGAATTATTGGGCCACACAAAGTGGCACTTATTCAGTCATCGTCCAGACATCTAATGGTTGTCAATATCCTAACATAGCTCCGATTACCATCACTGTAAATCCAATTCCTATTTTTCAGATTACAGGTGATACGGTGGTTTGTGAAAAGGATAATCTCGTTCTGAATGCAACACCTATTGGTGGCGCAACTTACAATTGGACCGGTCCATTTGCTTCCGGTAATACCAATCCTTTTATCAAACTGAATATGCAATTGAGTGACATGGGTGTTTACACCGTTGTCGTTACAAATTCGTATGGATGTACAGCAAGTGATTCTGTGAATGTGACGGTAAATCCTGTTCCACCTACTCCATTCATTGCGTCAAATCCGGGTGGTGTATTGTGTGAAGGTCAGTTGTATTCTTTATTTGTGACCTCACCGGCAGGACCACCGATTGTTTATACATGGAATACAAATCAAATTGGTATCAGCATTAATGCGGTTATAAGTGGTGATTATGAAGTCACAGCAACCAATCAATTTGGTTGTAGTGCTACTTCAAATGTATTAACCATCCACCCAAGACCGGATATGAGTTGCGCTCCAACCGGTTGTTATGATTTTTGCAATGAATGTGATTCAGTTATCATTCCCGGGCCGGCAGGACTTTACTCCTACACCTGGCAAATACTACAGTTCAATGTATTTACTTTTTACAGTTCGAATCAAAACTTAACGGTCTTCCCGCCGGGTGGAGTTTACAATCTGATTGGTATGAATCAATGGGGTTGTGCTGATTCTACTGATACTTTAAAAGTAGACTTTCATGACTGTTGTTATCCTGTACCAATTACCTGTGTAGATACATGTGTGAATTTTAATGACAACAATTTGCATGGCTGGCAACCGGATCCTTCAGCTCCGAATGTCGGTGTTGTACTTACTAATGTAAATTCTCAAGCAGGTGCAAATGATTATTACATTCTTGCCAGTGATCAGCCGGGACCATCATTCTTGCTTGCAGGTTCTGACTTCAAAGGCAAATGGTGTTGTGGCGATTTTTGCTACGACTATAGAATCTTTGATGATGGTGTTGCCGGAACGATAAATGTGAATCCTTCCTTTTCAATATTCAGCGGCACACTTGGATTTCAATTTACATCCACATTTGTTGTGACTGAATTAAATGGATGGCATTCTATCTGTGCTCCTGTTTCAGAGTGCGGAATTCCTCCGGTTGGTAACAGTGGAATCTGGTCTCCAATTGGTGCGACCGTAATGGCTGATTGGCCAACTGTTCTGAACAATGTTACGGCTCTCGATTTCACTGTTGACTTTTCTGCTGCGCAAAGCGAATCATCCGGATTTGATAATGTTTGTATTCAACCTTCCATGCCTGTAATAAGTGCCGGAGCTGATACAACTATTTGTTCAGGATCGACCATTACATTAAATGTTCATGGTTGCAATGCTATTCCGAAATGGTATGTTATTTCAGGAGATTCTTTAATTCTTGTCGGTAATGGAGAATTAATTGACATCACACCTTTGCAATCGACATGCTACGTAGTTATTTGTTGTGGCGCAGGAAATTGTTGTTGCGATAGTGATACCATTTGTGTGAATGTCAATCCAAAACCAATTATTAAATGGACACTCTTTTTACCTTCGATTTGCCTGAATGGTCCTCCTGTTTATTTGGATAGCACATTGATTAGTGTATTGGTAAATAATAACTGGGTACCAATCTCAATAGCAGGTGGAACAGGATTCTTCTTCGGCCCGAACGTAATTGGAAATTATTTTTATCCGATTGTGTTAGGACCTTCAATTGTCAGCTACACCTACACTGACTCATTAGGTTGTTCAACAACTGTCTCCACCACCATTATTGTCATTACTTGTTGCGATACTTCGTGTAGTTCAATTAGTGCCGGACCCGATCAAACCATTTGCCTCGGTAATCCTGCCATACTTTCTGTTACCGGTTGTAATTCTATGCCGACATGGTATCAGTTGGTTCAAAATAATTTGCAACCAATCGGACAAGGACCGATACTCGATGTCTTCCCGACAGTGAATACCTGTTACGTCGTCATCTGTTGCAATCCAACACCGTGTTGTTGTGATACGGATACGGTTTGCATCACCGTTGTTCATCCGGAATTGCAATGGCCGGTAACACTTGGACCTGTTTGTCTGAATGCTGCTCCGCTTTATCTGGACACTGCAAATATTTTAGTTTATGTAAACAACAATTGGATTCCGGTGAATGCTGCCGGTGGTTCCGGATATTTCTCCGGACCTAATGTATTGGGATATTATTTTTATCCGAATACAATCGGTGGAAATGTTATCACCTATAATTACACCGATCCGAATGGTTGCATGGCTTCCGTCTCCATTACCATCATCGTGAACAATTGTACCGGATGTGATCCAACTTGCAGCACCATCAGTGCCGGGCCGGATCAAACAATTTGTCTCGGTAATCCTGCCATACTTTCTGTTACCGGTTGTAATTCCAATCCGACGTGGTATCAGTTGGTTGAAAATAATTTGCAACCAATCGGACAAGGACCGATACTCGATGTCTTCCCGACGAGCAATACTTGTTACGTCGTCATCTGCTGTAATCCAACACCGTGTTGTTGTGATACGGATACGGTTTGCATAAATGTTGTACCACCACCTCAACTTAATTGGGGTCGCAGATCAGTTACGGTATGTAATAATGCAGGACCTTACTTCCTGAATGCAGCTGATATATATGTTTTCATGAACAACATGTGGGTATCAGTACCTGCATCCGGAGGCAGCGGATATTTCTTTGGACCCGGAGTATCAGGAAACAATTTTATTCCGCCGGGTATAGGCACCTATGTTGTCAGCTATTACTATATATCACCAAATGGTTGCACGTCCATAGTCTCACTTACTATACGTGTAATCCGATGTGGACGAATAAGACTAAATGTTGACATCTTCCTACAAGGATTTTATTCCGGAACAGGTCTGATGGATAATAAGGGAAGTGGTGGAAATTTATATGTCACCGGAGTTCCGGGAAGTACAGCTGCTGATGCCGATTCCATCACGATCACTGTTATTGAACCAGCTACGCTTGTAACACTTGATTCACAAATCGGAATTCTGGATGTTGATGGACATGTAACGGTATCATTCAATGATTCCATTATGGATCACCGACCGTATTTCCTGAAATTTAATCATCGAAATAGCATAGAAACATGGACAGCCGGACCGATAGTTTTAGATTCCACTACTACATTAAATTTTAGTGATGATCCATTCAAAGCATTTGGAGGCAACCTGGTTGATCTTGGAAATGGAGTCTATGGATTATACAGCGGCGATGTCGATCAAAATGGTATAATTGACATGACAGATTTTGAAGCAATTGGTCTTGGTACTTCCCAATTCTTTACAGGCTATACAAATGAAGATCTTACCGGAGATGGAATGGTTGAATCAGCAGACTATAGTATGGTTGAAAACAATTTATACCTATTGATCATTCGACCATAACAGTTGGGAGATAAAAAAAATGCACAGCCAAATTTGTCTGTGCATTTTTTTTGAAATTAAATACAAAACAACAAATGAATTCTACAGGTATGGATTTGAAGGCAATTTAATTATCGTAAATCCATTTGCTTTCATTCAGATCACTTAACATTTCACTTTGCGGTCTTTGATTAAAAATAACACAATGGATCTTTGTTAATTGGCTAAGTCCGAAATAAGAAAGAATACCCTGTTTTAATATTCTGAGTTTTAATTTATAAAACATTAATTTATTATCCTTGATTCTAGCGCCTTCAAATTTTGGGTCGTAGTGATCATGGAATTTTTTGAAAGCAATCATCGGCAAATTTAACGCAATACAAACTTTTTCAATTTCTCTGATTGAAAGTGAATAAATGTAGTTTCCGACGGTTTCGTAGCGACCGGTATCAACATGTACATTGTTAAATCCTAAGACTTTTTTCATTCCTCTATAAACCTTGAATATTAATCCTCTTGGAAATGGTAAAGGAAAGAATTCGGACGGCTCAGAGAGGACAATGGCATTTTTGGCAACCCTTATCATTTCGTACAATGCAATCATTGGTCTGGGAAAATGATGGTATGCAGATTTACAATGAATGAAATCAAAAGAATCATCTGAATGAATACGAGAGAGACTCTGCATTAGCAATTTCATAATTACGCAACAACCCTTTCTCCTTCATTAGCCTCAATAGATTTACATCAATATCCGTCGCTAATGCTTTACCTCCCTCTTTTTCAATATAAATGGCAGATAAACCAAATCCGCCGTCAGCTAATGTTAACCAATTTGAATCAGGATTATTTTTCAATACGATTTTAACAGGCTCAAACATCCGAATGTGCCGCCAGATATCTATTGTGTCAATTTTATACCATTCCTTGTATTTTTCAACGTCCAGATTTTGTGATTCACTAAGTTTCAGATACGTCTCCGCCTGAGCTTCATAAGATTTTGAATGAAAAGAATTTTGCATAGTATCCAAATTTATAAAAAAATAAGAATCAATCACTATCAAAAACATCCGATACGTTCTTGCAAAAGGATTTACCTTGCCAAAACCTAGGCAGCATATTCAATCGCTGTTCCCTTCAAATACCCGTCGTCCATTACTCAGACGGTACATCGCTGACTTTTTCACACAGGTTAAAAATAGATTTTATATCTTAACCTGTGCGAAAAAGTCAGCCATGTACCCAATCAACTCTTCGTGAATTATTTTTCAAGCAATCCATTTCTACCAAAATATTTAAAATCCTATTTTGATTTCTAATAATTCTCAGTTGTTTGTGAAATGCTATTCGCTTATCTCAAAGCTAGAAAGCTCATCATAGATTTTACAAAAAGATGTGCTTATTCAACAATCATTTTTCCTGAATAAACTACATTATTGCAAACTAAACTAACTAAATACATTCCTTTGCTAACGGTACCCAAATCTACCTTTGTATTTGGTGAGTTGATATTCAAATTTTGCTCATAAATAACTTTACCATTTAAAGTCCGAATTAGTAACGTAGCATTTTTTTCAGTAATCAATTTAGAAGGCAAGTCAATAATAAAACTTCCAGTATTGGGATTACTGTAGATATATAAATTTGAGAGCGAACGTTCATTACTAATTTGGTTAAATCCGTTCAATAGATCGTGTTTTGCAATAAATATGTCATAACCGCCACGGCTGTTTAATGTATTGGAGCCTATAGTAAATGGATTCCAAAATGTCCCGGCTATAACAAAATTTCCTACGTTATCTTGAGTTATTTTTGCTACTTTATCAATACCCAATTGTGACACCCCAATACAATTTCCATTATTATCTATTCTCATAATCATAGCTTCAAATGGAATGCTACTTGTAATTACATAATTAGGTATTGTAATAGTGCCGGTAACTAAACTTGAAATATAAGACACTCCATTCGAGTCAGTCACAATGTCGTCTATATAGGCTCGATTTGTAGCATTTCCTTTTATAGACCATACTACATTGCCATATGGATTCATTTTCAAAATAAATAAATCCTGAGAGTTAGTAGTAATGAGTGAATCATTTTCTAAAAAAAGAGAATCAGTAAAATATCCGGCTATAAAAGCATTTCCATTACCATCCATACTCATTCGGGCGAGGGCTAGATTAGTACTGCGTATTGGTTTGAACCATTTGATGTTGGCTAATGAATCAAAACAAGCAAAAAAAATCGAATAAGAATTAATATGATTATATTCTATTGTGTCAATTAGGCAAGTGTCTTGTGTGGCCTTCATTAACGAGTAAATGCTGTTATTAACTTCAAATATATCCCAGGTGCCAACATTCGTTGCAACCTTTCTCCCCCATATAACCTTTCCTTCTAAATTTAATTTTGCATAAAAATATCCACTAGGTACTGTGATAGTATCTATTAACATTGGTTGTGCTGCGAATCCGGAATAATAAATTTCTCCCTGATTATTTGAAAATATTCTAATTTCTGTTTGGTTTGTTAGTTGACCATATAGTTTTGCCCAAAGAAAATTCCCATCAGCATCAATTCGCGTTATAAAATTAGTTCCCATACCATATAAGTATGTTGTATCAAATTGTGCTGGTCCGTATAAACTTCCACATACAAATATTGAATTAGAAAAATTATCTATGCAAAGGTGATATGCTTCCTCACAATTATTGCAATTACCTTGATTTGGATTATCACCACCAATCCCCCTAACCCATTTTAATGATCCATCTGAAGCATACTTGGCTAAATAAAGTTGATTCACCGGATTTGTTCCATAACTATAAATTGTGTCTGCATCAAATACCATATAGCGAGTGCAGCCCGGAAAAAAATAATGCCCGAAATCTCCAAGTACATAGGTATTTCCTGAATTATCAATTTTGATTTGATTAACATGGTCAGGGCATCCACTACCAGCAGATTTGGCCCACTGCCAATCTTGACAATGAATTTGATTCAGACAAATGATCGTGAATGCCAATGTTAATATGAGATTTTTCATTCTTGTATAATTAATCTATTATGTAATAAGGTGAATCCATCACTAATTCTAATAAAATAAATTCCTGGGGCAATATCAGTTATATTCATAGAGTGTGTATTTGATTGAATGTCTTCTTTATAAATGATATCTCCTAATGGGCTGACGATACAAATATTTTTAACCGTACCATTTTTAAATGCTGTTGTGCTAAATCTAACATTAAAAATTCCTTTGTTAGGATTAGGAAAAATTTCTAAATAAGATGTATTTTTATTTATGGTAAGCTCTAACGTCTTATTAGGCTGATCAAAATAATTGCCAGACTGATAGGCGTTAGTCGAATTTCTCTGATTTAGCATATCCTCATCACAGAGACTGAATGGTTGAGTTGAACAGAATACGTGCGTTTCACTACCAAAGTTAGATTGAAATCCATAATTAAGATGAACTTTGTTCCCTGCAATCAGTTGTATACTTCCTGTAGCTTGAACATGTAAATTATAAACTTCCAAAGAATTCCATGCTCTGTATCGCCTTGTCGAATTACCAATATTGACCATTTCATTTGTAACATCTAAATTGTAATTAAAAGGGGAGCTATGGATAAAATAATCGAGTGGATATCCGTTACCTCGAAATTGTTTTGCAGTTTCATAGGATGGAGCCGTAACCCAAACTTGATACAAATCAACCAAACCCGGTAAAAGTGGGCTTTGCATTGCAAGTGGATAAACGGAATTGAGAACAAATTGACCATTCACATCAGTAAATGTATGATTGTTATCGCTCTTTAGAATCCAACGGTTTGTGGTTGTATTAAATATGTAGTAGTTTAACCAACCTTGTACAATTGCATTTGGTATTGTATTATATGTTTCTACATCCCAAACATTTCCAAAAACATCATCCGGTCCTGACAGGTAATTTTTCAAATTATAATAATTTGCCGGTTGAAAAGGAGCAAAAGGAATAGGCGGTGGATTTGGATAATTCCTTATAAAATTTACAACAGGTTTGTCTATTTGAAAATTGAAGTTACCATTTATATCTAAAATGCCACCATGACGTAAAATGCCATATCCATTTTGCCTAGGTTCATTTGCACCCCACCAATGTTGTTGATAATTCCAGACTGAAATTCCTGAGCCATTGCTATTACGAACCGCAGAAAACATTTCCTGCATAAAATTATCTTGTTCGGTGATTGATCCGTCAACTTCTGGAAAATTTAATATTGCGGAACCTCCATTAGGATTATCATCCATAGCAGAGAACCCCGTTTCGCCAATCATAAATGGTAGAGGACAATTCTTACCTAAGTAATACAAATTAGCGCGAACCCTTTCTAAAGCTGATGGAAATTTAAATAACTCATATGGGGTTTTATCTGGATAAATATGTGGTGAATAGAAATCAAGTTTCATTGCTCCCGGATCCCATTCAAATATATCAAATAAATCATTTCCACCGTTTGTAATCAAGTGATTTGCATCTCTTGATTTAATTGCATCGTACCAAAGAGTAGTCATTTCACAAATTTCTTTTTTTGTATGACCAATATTATATTGATTCAAAGAAGGTTCATGAATAGTAATATAAGCCATTAAAGAAGTGCGATTCGTCAAATGATTTGCTAAAGCAGATAAGTAATTTGCATAATCATCCACGTTTACAGAGTGTGCAGCTAATTCATCATATGCAATATCAATAATAACCTTAAGTCCGCATTGTGCTGCTTCATTTAGTATTAAGTCATAAAAACCAAATAGCAATTGACAATTTGAGTTCAATGGATCATCATAATTATACGGTATGGGAGTAATCTCAATTTGTTCTTCTTTATAACCCCAATCAATAGGATGCTTATTTTCGATTGCAGTAAAAAGGAACCCAATAATTCCTTGCTTATCCCGATCTATTTTATGAATTCCTATTTCATAAAGTCGAATTGTATTGAATCCCATATCAATGATCTTTAAAAAATCATTATGAATATCCACTAAGCAATCGATTTGGTTGTCACATTCAAATTCGTAATTGGGTAAAGGTCTGCAGTTAGGACAACTAATTCCTCCACCATAAGAATTAATAGGAGACAAATAATAATTTCCAGGAGTAGTGTAAACTGGTTTAACACCATAACAACAAACTATGGGATAGAAGTCGTTTCCCGCTTGATCTTTAAATTGTCTACCTTCTAAAGTAATATAACCCAGTTGCTGCGCATTCGCATAATAGGTACTTGAAAAGAAAGTGCTTAATAACAAAATAATAAAATAAATAAAAATAATTTTCATAATCTTATTTTGTAAGTTGATTACCAGTATGAGTTAAACTTTCAACTCGCTCTTTCAAAACAAGGATATATAAATCCTGTTCTTCAACTATTTCAATTACTTGCAATTCCATTTTTTAAGGCATTCCTTTAAATGCCTATTGGTTTCAATAAACATTTTATATTCTTCTAATGATAAATGTTTTCTTCCAGGAGAAAATACGTAGTCGCTTCCTACTCCACCACCATCTGCCCAACATACACCCGTCGTCCATTGCTAAGACGAACGATGTAATTTCCGGATGCATAATGGCTCAGATTTATTTCCTGCAGGTTTTCCATATCTACTATCATTCTGTCGCTTTCCTTTCCTGTCATATCACTGATGATTAAAGTGAGTTTGCTTTCGTGTTCAAATTCCTTTGGAACATCAAAACGGAAAGTGCCATTGTTTGGATTGGCATAGATGAGTAATGAATTTGAATGTCGCTCTGTTGGGTTTTCTACATTTGTAAATACATCCAACCGTCCGACGAAAATATCTTTGTCTCCATAACTGCTGATGTTATTACCATCCACGGTATTGTTGCCGTAAAATGTACCGGATACTACAGGCGTGCCATCTGATAAGGTAACAACGGTTTCTCCTGTTGCTCTGCTAATCGTTCGCAATCCTTTCCAGGTACCGTCGGAATCGATGCGGGCGACGAACATGTCAGTGTCTTGTTGGGCAGCATTTGACGCTGAATAATTTCCGATAGTTAAAAGTCCTCTGAAAAGACCTGTTATATAAGTTTGACCATTCCTATTCACACTCATCGAATAACTAAACCCCTGATTAGGATAATTATTTATTGCAGCACTCTTTAGTTCTCTTACCCATAAATAATTGCCGATGCTGTCGGTTTTTAAAATATAAGAATTTCCCCCACTTGTAGAATACAATGAGTCTGTTCCATAATAAGCTATGCTTGTGTACCAACCCAACGTATATAGGTTTCCTTTTTCGTCGGTTTCAATTTTATAACCTCCTCCCGAGGTTGGTTTTCCCTGTGTTCTAGCCCATTGAACATTGGCATTCTGATCAAAACAAGCCTGGACAATTCCTGCTTCACTGGGAGTATTAATTGTAATTGTATCAATTATTATGGTATAATTTGCCTGACCTCCGCTGATAAATATTTTATTCTTATAAAATTTCAAACAACGTATTTCCATACTTGTGCCGTAAATTGATGGAAAAGAACTGGCATTAACTACTCCTTTCACCCATTGCACATTCCCATTCTGATCCAACTTAATGATACTACCACCGGCAGGTATTGGCGTACTGTCAATGGTTCCGGCCACAGTAAGCATGGGGGCAAGATAAATGTCTCCGGTATTAGAAACATCCATGGCAAAACAACCATCATCAAATAAACTTCCGAAACTTTTCGCCCAAATGATTTGACCATTAAGATCCATTTTGCCTATGAATATCTCTTTATAGAAACCGCTACTCCCGGTAAGGTAAATTGAGTCCATTTGAATTGAGCCTTTGAATGTGCCTAAGAATAAGATTTGATCATTAAGCGAATCATATCGCAATCCTGTAAAACCTGCGCCAGTAGAAAAATTAAAATACTTGAACCATATTTCATTACCATTCTTATCATATTTGGACATGGTAAACGTTTGAAAAGTTGTATTATATATTGAAGATCCAAAATGATACTGCCCGGCTCCTAAAAATAAACCGCCGATATAAATATTATCGTGTTTATCAATGACACATTGTCTTGGCTTATCATAACTTATACTTCCTGCTGTTTTCAACCATTGCCAACTTTGAGCGTTTAAACAAAAAGTATTTAAAAATAGTGCTAATGAAAATACTAAGGTCTTTTTCATTTTTTCAGTTATGATTAATGATTAATTTTTTTACTTCGCTAATTCCATTTTCTCTTTTAAAGACAAGGATATAAACTCCATCTACAATATCATTAAATTCTAATTTTAACTCCGTGTCAAATTTTAATTCCTGTAAGTGTATTCCTGTAAGTGAATAAAGTTCAACATAGCCTTGAATATTACAATCACTCTTTAATGTAAACGAACCGTTATTAGGATTTGGAAAAAGTTCAATTTTGCTGCAATCTTTTTCCTTGTTTATTTTTAATGTTATTTCTTTTCCGGTAGATGAAGAAGTCCATCGTCCATTCCCTGTACCACCACCATAAGGTCCCGACCCTTGTTGTTCCGCACATTCAGGCTGAGTTTCTCCACAAAAAAAATGAGCTTCAGCATTCCGGAATGCATGACATTCAGCCTGCAAGTGAATATAATTTCGAGCCTTAAATGAACTTTGTGAAAAAGGATCTAATCTAATATTATCCTTTAATGTTATGCTATTGTAAGCGGTATAATTTTCATTTTGCCCGCTTGCAATTTCCAAGTCTGTAAATAACTTATCGTATCTAAAATCAACTCTGTCAATGATAATATTTGTAAAATTCAAATTCATGTCCATTGGATTATACCCTAAATTAATAGGATAAACATTATTCGGACTCCAATTAGCGTAAAACACATCAGAACCCGGTGCTGAAACCCAGAATGCATTAACATGGCCACTATTAGAAACTAGATTATAATACTTTCCTGTCAAAGTAAAATTCCCATTTTCATCAGTTAGTGAAAGGAAAAAATCAAATTCAGCGGCTCCGGTATTATCATCATATCCACTTATTGACCACCCCATAGCAACCGCATCTGTCACAAGATTTCCATTCTGATCACTTACAGTCCCTCTTATACTATTTGAATTAGGATCAATGTGATTAAAATTATAGGATTGACTTTGATCCAGTTCAATATGCGTTGATGGAGCGCTTTGATAACCAAGAATCAAGTTGTTTCCGGTTTTTTGGTGAGATGCATCATATAGACCGCCTATCGGTTCAGCCGGTCTTAACATGCCAAACCAATTTTGATGATATGCATCGTCTCTGGCAACAGGAAACCATTGTACATCCTGAAACATCCACCAAGAATATCCAAGTGCTCCTGACCCCTTTACTTCGCCTATACTAAAATCAATAAAATCTCTCCGGTCATTTTCACTACCCCAAATGTATGGCCAATAACGATAGCCGGCGTCTGTATTTAAATCATTCGCTGCAAATCCGGTTTCTCCGATCATCCAGGGTTTTGAATGATACTTCTTTAACCATCCAAGTGTTTTTGCATAACGAGTTCGTGAAAGGGTCTGCAAGTTGATGGGATTATCCCATCTGAAAAAATCAGGATAAACATGTTGCGATTCGAAATCAAGTTTCATGACAGCAGGATCCCATTCAAAAACATCATGAATATTGCTTAACCCCATTGTAACTAAATGATGAGCATCATTTGCTTTGATTGCATCATACCATCTCCCAACCCATTGACATATTTTTTTTTTCGGATGCCAGTAATCCTGATCAGACCACTGCGGTTCATTGATAAGATCATAGGCAAAAAGAGATGTATTGTTCGAAAAATGCGAAGAGAAATAGCTTAAGTACGCCTCGTAATCAGCAGCTTGTTGATCACCTATGCTCGGTTCTCCGGAATAACTAGGTACAGGAGCCATTCCGAGATTCACAAGATTAGAGCCTCCTGCTGGGACTAAAATCACTTTTAACGTTTCCTGCTGTGCAATATTCAAGACTTCATCATACAAACCTAATAATTGGCTTAGGTCACTATTGTTTGCATCGTACGGTTGATGAATCGGCCAATATAATATGTCACATGGTAAGAAATTGTTAAATGGTAAACATTTTACCTTAAAGACAGTAAGATTATTATCAATAAAAGAACAATCGGGAACATTGATATTATCCTTTGCTACTCTCAAGTCCATTATCCTAACTGTATTGAAGCCCATTAAAGCCATTGCATGGAAATCAGTTTGAATTCGGGTTAAACATTCTGCCGGCGTTGAGCAACCATAACCAGAATTACTTCCATATCCGGGATTAGGAGTTATTAAATAAGTTTTAGTCAAATCAAGATTGATAATATAAGCAACACTAATCATATAATTACAAATTACAGGAGTAAATTCTGATCCATTCAATTTGAACTTTTCGTTTTCCAAAGAAATGAATTGGCTATGACCAAGTAAGGGCAGTACTAACAAAATGATAAATAAGGTAGTAATTTTTTTCATGCCTGGAAATTTTTAATTTTTTAATTTATTAATTTCCGTTCTGAGTAAATCAATTTGTTCCTGCAAACTCAGTATATATAAGGCTTGTTCTTCAGCTACTTTTAACAATTTCCTTTGCATTTCCCCTACTTCCACTCCATTTTGACTTGCAATTTCTGAAGCGGAAGGAATGCCCGGTAAGTGTTTATTCAACTCTATGTAATTTTTATATTCATAGATTGACATCAGTTTGTACTCTTTTTCGAAAACAAAATCAGGCCATCCATTTGCAGTAACTAAAACATCTCTGCAAACAATTCCACCTTCTACAAACAACTTATATAAAGGACTAGTGGTTGGTGGTCGAACTCCAATGCCAATTCTTCCATCTGCGTCAATTAAAAACGGGGTTGTATAATTAAGGTTATTCCAAATGAAAAAATCCTGTGTGTTGTTATGACCGCTGTTGGTGCCAACTGACCAAAGTAATTCTGTCCTATTGTAAAATTTTATTTCACTATTTCCAGATGATGTATTTAAATTATGAAGCGAAATACCATTCCCGTTTGGGCTAGAACTGTTAAAAGTAACATCTAAAAAATCAGAAGGTGTATTAGTCCCTAATCCAACCAGTGAGCCACTTAAATTATATAAACTGTTTCCATTTATGTTCCAAAGATTAGATCCCGGTGGTAAGTTTTCCCATGTTCCGATACCACTTAAATATTTAGTTGGCGAACCGGAAAAATCCGTCTTATTAATTTCACCCAGATTATTTACATATAATAGACCTGTAGGAGAATTAAGATATTCATTTAAAATAATTTTTCCATTTTGTTTTAGTCGTAAAATCTCAGCATTATTCGCTTTAAAAATTACATCTGCCTGATTTTTGGATCCAAAATAATCTCCGGTAAGAAGTGTATTTCCGCATGTTACCCACGGATTACATAAACCAACTCCAATTTGACCTGTAGGATCTACTTTTAAATAACGATCACCATTTCCGGTGAAAGCCGGTAATTTTATTGCGCCGGTACTTAGAATAAGTAGCCTTTCGGTGTTATGCGTTTTGATGACCACATCGTTCGAATCGATAGTTCCGATAAACTGTGAGGGCGGATTAGTATTTGCATTCCCCATCATCGTCCAATCATCTTTTTCCGGACTTCGAAGCGTTGTTCCTTTTTCAGCTGTTATGCATCCATTGGCATCCGTGACTATTACTTTGTATTCCTCGGCACCGAGTTGTGAGATGGTAATTCCGGTTTGTCCTGTGTTCCATAAATAAGTATATGGTGAAACACCGCCGGAAACATTGGCGGTTAAACTGCCATTCGAGCATCCGTAACAACTGATATTAAAATCTCCCGGTGGATATACTGATTTTATGTAATCATTTAAACTCAACTTATCCGGTTCCGTC
>JAYSPU010000189.1:0-6301 GCA_043721935.1 Bacteroidota bacterium
GCAATGGGACGAGCGCCCATTGTAAATATATCACGGTTGATTCCGCCGACACCGGTCGCTGCACCTTGATAAGGTTCAATTGCAGAAGGATGATTATGAGATTCAATTTTAAATGCACATCCTAATCCATCGCCAATGGAAACGAGTCCGGCATTTTCTTCCCCTGCTTTTACCAGCATGTGCGGACCATCTTTAGGCAAGGTCTTCAACCAAACGATTGAATTCTTATACGAGCAATGCTCGCTCCACATGACACTGTAAATACTGAGTTCGGTGAAATTGGGTATACGTCCCAAAAACTTCTTTACCTTTTCAAATTCCTCGGGTAAAAGTCCAAGTTCTTTAGCCGTTTCAACGGTTACTTCCTGCTCTGTGATGGTCGACATTTTTGAATGAAAAATTAAGATACGAAAGTAGCTAATTTATTTGCCTATTTTTGGGGCGGACAGATAATTGTTTATATTTAATTTCAGCCGATTACATGGAGACAGCATTGGTGGTCGCGTACACCTTTCTTTTTTTATTCCTCATCCGGAAACTGTCGTTTTTCAGACTCAGCGGTATTTCTGAAACCTTTACATCTATCCTGTTTATTATAAAGATAATAGCCGGAATGATTTTGGGCTGGATTTATACGTATTACTACACTGATCATGGCACATCAGACAGTTTGAAATTCTTCAATGACAGCGGAATATTATTTGACTCTTTAAAAACAAATTTTCACGACTTCATTCGCATGTTCACCGGAATTGACGGCAATGCACCTGAGCTACGATCGTATTATGTAAAAATGGATACCTGGCTGAACATTGATGTGTTATTCAATGACAACAAAACCATCATTCGTGTAAATACACTGTTTCGATTTTTTTCATTGGGTTATTATGCTGTACATGTTGTGTTTATCAATTTCCTTGCGCTGATCGGATTTGTTTCATTGCTGAAAATATTTCTCCATTATTGTCCTGAAAAGAAAAAGACCGTTGCTATCTTTTCTTTGCTTTTGCCGTCTGTTCTCTTCTGGGGATCAGGGCTTTTGAAAGACACATTGTTGATTTTTGCATTTGGAGTATTGTGTTATACCTGTTTTAAAATTGTGAATTTGGGATGGAACCGGAAAAGAATTACGAGCTTCCTGTTGTTTACCATGGCATTGATGTTCATCAAATTGTATGTTCTGGTAATCATTTTTCCGGGAATACTCATTTGGGTTTTTACCCGGAATATGTCTATGAAAAGAACGGCTATGGTTTTCTTAATCGGCTATGTACTTTATTTCACTGCAGCATTTAATTTTCATCGGGTGAACGAAAAATTTGATGTTGCCGATATTATCTATTGGAAACAAACCAATTTTTACACGCAAGCTTCAACAAACAAGGCTCGCTCCGTTATTGAAATCCCAAAATTAGAACCTACTAATTTCAGCCTCATTAAAAATAGTCCGGCTGCATTTTTTATCACTTTGTTACGTCCGGCTTTGATGGACAGTCATGGTAACAGTTTGATTTTTCTTTCTGCATTGGAAAACTTATTTATCTTGATTATGCTGATATCGGGAATCTGGTGTTTCAAACGCAGACCGATTGACGGGTTCATACTCTTTTGCATTATTTATCTTTTTCTACTGTTTGCACTCATCGGATTAATCACTCCTGTTCTGGGCGCATTGGTACGTTATAAAGTTCCCGGATTGCCGGTACTGATGTTTCTGATAATCTACTTTGCTGACTTCGACAAACTACCGTTTTTAAGAGCGTTGAAAAAAGAGCGTTTTAATCCATCGTTAACCTGAAATGCCAATTGCTTCTTGTCATCAAATTTGTAATTTAGGCCGGAATCTCACGCATCCTTATCTTAACCATTAACCTTATTAAATGGATTTATTCAGAAAGAAAACGGTCTCCGGAATTATGTCCGATGCAGCGCACCAATCAAAGGAAAATTCCCTTGCTAAACATTTGGGTGTCCGCGATCTGACTGCACTTGGAATAGCAGCAATAGTAGGTGCCGGAATTTTTTCCACCATCGGAAACGCCAGTGCAAATGGCGGTCCGGGTGTCATCTTTCTCTTTTTATTTACTGCTCTTGCCTGCGGATTTGCAGCTTTCGCTTATGCAGAATTCGCTTCACTTGTTCCGGTTTCCGGAAGTGCTTATACGTATAGTTATGTTGCATTCGGTGAAGTCATTGCATGGACCATCGGCTGGGCACTCATCATGGAATATGCAATTGGAAATATAACCGTTGCCATTTCCTGGTCTGATTATCTAACCGGATTACTCGATGCCAATCATATTCATTTGCCAGAATGGATGACGATGGATTATCTCACCGCTATGAGAGGTCATAAATTGGCCGAAGCATTAATGGAAAGCGGGAAGACATTTGAAAACCTCGTTCCGGCAGTAAAAGAATCGTATCTGGCATATACAGGAGCACCAACTTTATTTGGTTTCCATATTGTGCTTGACATTCCTG
Organism: Bacteroidota bacterium; assembly: GCA_043721935.1. Taxonomy (GTDB): domain Bacteria; phylum Bacteroidota; class Bacteroidia; order AKYH767-A; family 2013-40CM-41-45; genus JADKIH01. Next base: position 2,485 of record JAYSPU010000189.1, read on the forward strand.
CATTGGTCATCATTGTTTTAATAACAATGCTAGTTTACAGAGGAATCAAAGAATCAAAAAATGCAGGCAATACGATGGTGATTATAAAAGTCGCAGTTGTATTACTCGTCATTGCTGTTGGAGTCTTCTATGTTAATACAGACAACTGGACACCCTTTTTTCCAAATGGAATTCCGGGTGTTTTAAAAGGAGTTTCTGCCGTCTTTTTTGCTTACATAGGCTTTGATGCAATATCTACTACTGCTGAAGAATGTAAAAATCCTCAACGTGATTTACCTCGTGGAATGATGTGGGCTATTATAATCTGTACCATTCTCTATGTCTCTGTAGCATTGGTTCTGACCGGAATGATTAAGTATGATCTATTAGGTGTTGGTGATCCGCTGGCATTTGTTTTTCAATCGCTCAATCTGAAATGGATGTCAATGATTATTGCAGTAAGTGCAATTGTTGCCATGGCCAGCGTCTTACTTGTTTTTCAATTGGGACAACCAAGAATATGGATGAGTATGAGTCGTGATGGATTATTACCAAAGAAATTCTCCAAAATTCATCCGAAGTATAAAACACCATCATTTGCAACCATTGTCACCGGATTTGTTGTCGCTATTCCAGCGCTCTTCTTAAACCTGACCATGGTGACGGATTTGTGCAGCATAGGAACTTTGTTTGCTTTCGTTTTGGTTTGTGCAGGTGTGTTGAAATTACAAACGGTAAAAGATGGTCCGAAAGGAACATTTAAGACACCGTATATGAATGGGAAATATGTATTGCCCGTTATGATTGTCATAGCAATCATGCTGTCGATTCAATACAATAAAGAAAATACGGTTCGCTTTTTAACGAATGCACCGGTAAGTGTAGATGCTCAGACGCTACTCTCCAATGCATCAAAAGAAGATCTCATCAGCATAAAGAATTTTGTAACGGAAAATGAAGCAGATGCATTGAAAGAGTCCGGCAATGATGTTGAAGCTTGTCTGAGTGCTATGAATGAAACGGAGTACGCTCAGTTACTTGCTGCACTGCCTGTGAGCAACGAATTGAAAATTGAAAAAGGATGGAGTGTTTTCAAACATAAAATTCCGACATGGATATTTATCATTACCTGTTTTGTACTTACGTTTTATTCCTTCCGTCATAATTTATCACTTATTCCATTGCTCGGATTGATTTCCTGTTTATACATGATGAGTGAAATGGGAATTACGAACTGGATCGGATTCAGCATTTGGCTGGCAGTCGGATTGATAATTTATTTTGGTTTCAGTTATCGGAACAGTAAATTAAATTTGATCAGGAATAAGAACTAACGAGAAATATATTTTCCTCCAAAATAAGAAACACACGAGTATGTCTTCACCAAAAATAATTTTCATCACCGGAGCGACTGCCGGATTCGGAAAAGCAATTGCCTATACATTTGCTTCACATGGCTTTGATTTAATTCTTACCGGAAGAAGAGAAGAGCGACTTCGCCAATTGGAAACTGAAATTACAGAGCAATATAAAGTTCGTGTTCTTACTCTCAACTTTGACGTAACGGATGAACATGCTGTCAATGCAGCTATTTCAAGTCTGCCTCACGACTGGAAAAACATTGACATTCTGGTAAACAATGCAGGGATGGCTTCAGGACTATCAACCATACAAGAAGGAAATACTACCGATTGGAACATCATGATTGACACAAACATCAAAGGCTTGCTTTATGTTTCACGACAGATCATGCCTATGATGATTGCTAATAAAAAAGGACACATCATCAACATCAGTTCGATTGCCGGAAAAGAAGCGTATTCAAAAGGGAATGTATATTGTGCAACAAAATTTGCCGTTGATGCATTGACAAAGTGTATGCGAATTGACATGCTGGAATACGGAATTAAAGTTACTTCTGTTGATCCGGGAGCAGCAGAGACAGAATTCTCACTCGTTCGATTCAAAGGCGATGCAGAACGTGCTAAAAAAGCCTACGAAGGTTATGAGCCATTAAAACCGGAAGACATAGCAGAGATCGTTTACTTTGCTGCTACACGTCCGGCTCATGTCGTGTTGAATGATATTGTCGTTACACCTTTGGCACAAGCGAACACCTATTATTTTAACAAACAAAATATTTAAACTACTTTGCGATCTTCAGTCTCTAAATACTATGTCACGATTAAAAAAATCCGCCACCTTTTCCTTCGCTTCCTTGTTGAGCGGAGTTTTGCTTTGGCTTTCCTGGCCGGAGCGTGGATTTACATTTTTAATATTCTTTGCACTCACTCCACTTTTCTTCGTTGAACATTATTTTTCTCATTTTCAAAAACAGTTGTCGGCCGGAAAAATGTTTTTACATTTTTATCTCGCCATGCTTACATGGAATGTTTTAACAACATGGTGGATTTACAATTCAACCGACGTCGGAAGTTTTGTTGCCATGGGATTGAATAGTTTATTCATGGCCATTATATGGCAACTTTTTCATCTCGTCAAACGGAAACAAGGAAGTTCAATCGGTTTTATATCTCTGGTTCTTTTTTGGATATCATTTGAATACCTGCATTTAAACTGGGAAATAAGCTGGCCTTGGCTGACTCTTGGATTTGCTTTTGCAACCAAACCACAATGGATTCAATGGTATGAATTTACCGGACCACTTGGAGGAACACTCTGGGTACTCATTACGAATATTATCTTTTTCCAACTGGCAAAAAATGTATTGATAAAAGATTTGCTGAAAAAAATCAGAACAATTAATACTGCCATTTTAACATCCATAGTAGCAGTGCTAATAGCAGTACCGATGATTTTGTCACTGGTTATGTATAATCATCACCACGACAAAGGTGTTGCTTCAAAGGTTGTATTGATCCAACCAAACGTTGATCCGTACAATGAAAAGTTCAATGGAAACTCAGCTGATCAGTTGGCGCAATTACTCCGCTTAGGTGCATCAGCGGCTGACAGTTCAACCGAATACATGCTCGGACCTGAAACAGCATTAGCAGATGGCATCTGGGAATCCAACATCGAACAGGACAAGTCGGTTCAAACGATACGTAAATTTTTAAACGCTTATCCAAAATTAAATTTAATCGTCGGACTTACGTCTTTTCAATCGTATGGAGAAGGAGAAAAGCGATCGCTTACAGCTCGTAAACATTCTTCAGGAACGGGATATTACGATGTGTACAATGCTGCCATGATGATTACTCAGGCTGCACCAATTCAACTTTATCACAAATCAAAACTAGTTCCCGGAGTAGAAAAAATGCCATACCCACAAATCTTTGGTTTCCTTGAAAAATTTTCGCTGGAACTCGGAGGCACATCAGGAAGTTTAGGTACACAGGAACATCGCACAAATTTCCGTGCATTGGATAATACAAAGATTGCTCCTGCTATTTGTTATGAATCTATTTACGGCGGATTTATGAGTGGCTACATTCGTGATTCAGCAGCCTTCATTGCTATCATTACCAATGACGGCTGGTGGGGACATACCCCCGGTTACCGTCAACACATGAATTACGGACGGCTCCTCGCTGTTGAATTCAGAAAAAGTGTTGCACGTTCAGCTAACACCGGAATCTCCTGCTTCATCAATCAGCGCGGTGATATTGTTGAACAAACACCGTGGTGGGAAGAAGAAGCCATCAGCGGTACCGTTTATAAAAACAAACTAGTTACCTTCTACGCCAGCCACGGCGATTACATCGGATTTATTGCAGCTTTTTTAAGTGTGACGCTGTTGTTGTATTTGGTGTTGAAGAGGATGATACTTTGGTTTTGAGTTTTTCAGTTGGCCAGTTGGCAGTTGGTCAGTTGG
>JAYSPU010000190.1:0-4721 GCA_043721935.1 Bacteroidota bacterium
GAAGAAAAAGTAAACTTCCCTCCGACAGAAGAATAGTACAACGGTTTTTTACCGGAACGATCACGCGCCAGAAATAATTTTTCTTTAGAAGGATCCCAAATACAAAAGGCAAACATGCCATTGAGATAATTTAAACAATCTTCTCCGAATCGTTCATACAACAGCAATAAAATTTCCGTATCGGAAGAAGAATGTAGTTTTACTTCCTTAAAATATTTTTCTTTTAACTCCCGGAAATTAAATATTTCCCCATTGAAAACGATGGCCGTTCCATTCGGACCGAACATAGGCTGGTGACCTTCAGGAGATAAATCAAGGATACTCAAACGCAGATGACCGAAGTGTAATGAGCCGTTTTCATTGTGCCAGTTTCCACGATCGTCCGGACCGCGATAAGAAATACGGCGATTCATTTCATCGATGATCTGTTTACCATCGTTGACTTCATTGTCAAAACCGAATATTCCATTTATACCACACATACCTAATTACTCTTTACTGTTTCTACTACTTCTTTCCAACGATTAGAAAAATAATTGAGATCGAATTGTTTTACATATTCATATCCACGCAATGCATATTGTTTCTCATCATTCAATACCTGATCAACTGAAGCATGCAACTGAGTAAGATCAGTGACTTTTACCTGTCCGGCTTTTTCCAGTAATTCTGTCATTCCACCTGAACCACTTCCAATTACAGGCGTTTTACTTAGTAATGCTTCGTGAGCTATCCTATTCCATCCTTCTATCATCTTTGACATAGCAATAACGACAGAAGAAGTTGCAAGTAATTGAAGATACTGATTTCTATTCAGCCTTAAATAATGAACAGGAAGATCCAACGCTCTGTTTTGAGCTCCTGTCATGACCAGATGAAAACCTGAATTCTTTAGTTCTTCGTAAACGTCATAAACTCCTTTTTCTTTTATTGCATTTCCGATATAAATAATTTTTTTATCCAAAGGAAGCTGATGCTCCAACCTAAAAGCGTCATTGTCTTTCTTTAAATTCTGAAATGCATTTAAATCAAAGCTATTATAAATTACCTCTACATTTTCACAGCCTTCTGCTTCCAGAAACTTTTGCCAGAATACAGACACCGTCACTACCTTATCCAATTCGCGCAACCGTTTTAACAAACGATTGAAATATAAATTGTGAAAGTAGCCACTCCTTCGAATTTTAGGATCGATATGATGAATCATTCCAATCGTCTTCATTCCTTTCACACGTTTACCAAAGACAATCGGAAACGGTTCCATTATTAGTATATCCGCAACGGCACGATGCATTTGCATTTTTATTGCGTACCGAATAATGTTTTCATTTTTTTGTTTAACAGCAGCCTTGTCGATCTCAATCGGATAATGATTGGCCAATGAAAAAACAGCCTGCAAATCATAGGCATTCCCACCGTTTGCAGCAGGATCTATTACACCACGTTGGAAACTATCCAAAATGAGAGGAGATTTACTTTGCCACAAAATTCTCATTCATCGAATTTTAAACTCGACACCAGCGGAAGAAAATCCGGCAAGTGGACGAGGTTGTAATTTCGCAATTCATTTACAAATGCAAAACGGTTATTGATAACCAAAGGCATTTCACGCAGATTGTAAGGCAATGAGAAGTGAAACCGATTGAATCGATGCAGCAAATTAAATTGTTTTTTTCCTTTGAAAACAGAAGGCAGAATAATTCCTTTTCTTTTAACTAAACAGGTTTTGCCTTTTTGAATTGTCATATTAGACATTTTCAAGTTTGATTTTTCAGGAAGAAAAATTTCTTGATTTTGCGCTCCATGCTCCAATGTTTCAACAATCGCTGTGTACATTCTTTCCAACAATTCACTGATCACTTCCTCTCTACCTACAAGATCAAACCATTGGGAACGAAGTTTAATAACATCTTGTACAGCTTCAGCCAGCCTTCCTGACTTTATACCTAAGAATTCCAGATCGAATTTAATTGCATGAGCCTCCAACAAAAAAGCGCGCACTTTTAGAATTTTATACTGTCGTTGCGTACTCATGACCATCCACATCTTCAATAAAAACTCATAGGCTATTTGTTTTTTCAGAACATCTTTCCCTTCTAATTCTTTCCTTACTCCTGAAATAACATCTCTGCCAAATAGCAATCTGGCCGAATGAAAAAATGTCAATGTTATTGGATTCAACAATTGCTCTTCTGTAATTCCGTAGACACGATGGACAAATAAATACTTTTCTTCAGGACCCAATTGTTCATGTAATGAAAAGCCTGAACTAGAGCCATTTTTAAACACAACAACTAAATCAATATCTGAAATACCGGGAGCGCTAACTCCGCCAATTTGATATACAGACAGCAGTTCAGGCAATGCAGAAAGAAGTTCCGTTGCTTTTATTATGGCGCGTTCGTAACTTGTTATGTCTTTCCGAACGGGCAAATCGATTAATTGAAATTTGCTCATTCTTGTTCAATTTTTTTTCTGGCTTCTACAGTTAAGAGACGCATTCGAATAAATAATTCATCATCGACAGCTTTTTTTATCCACGAAGGGATTTTATATCCAATGTGTTTCCGGCGATACCATGCATAAAAATCTGTTCGTTCTAAAAATCGTTTTTCATTTTCAGTTAATTCGATTTTCCATTTTGACCTGATGGAAGAAACCAAATCCATTACAGCGAAATCTTCCGGAGAAAAATCCTGCCGCATTTCGTTGAAAGACTCTTTCTTGAAAACACCTTTCTTATGTCTTGCCTGAACATACAAGGAAGGAAGCATCATGAACTCGCTTAGAATCGCTTTCAGACTGTACAGGTTATACTTATCAGGACCATTAACTAACTTTCTTTCGATGCTTTTGCATAAACGATACAATGGTTTTTTAAAGTCAGCACCCGGATTAACATTAAGCACGAGCTCTTCCTGTTCCGCAGGAAAAATACGTTTTGCTTTTTTGAGCGTGGCAACAGGTAAAAAATCTTCGTGATAATCCATCAGGTCTATCTCTGACAATGCAAACCAACCGTGATGTTGAATAGGATCCTGACGGTGCATGTAATATCTCAACCCATTTATACCTGCTGCAGTTCGAGACAACGTTGCACGATTTTCAAAAAGAGAATCGCGAAAAACGATGAGTGCATCAAAATCGCTGTAGGGAATTTCTTCACCGGTGGCCAAACTACCGTGAATATATGCAGAATGAATATAAGGACTCAATGGTTTCAATGCTTCAATCATTTCCCGGACAAATTCATTTTTACCGTCGTAAAAAGGAATGTTCAACACCTGACTTTCTCCTTGCTCCATTTCGTCCTTCCGACGTTCAAACATACTCATCACAGCACCTGCATTTTTAAAATACATCAATCCGGGTGTCACTGAAGACACCGCTCCTTCGGCCGACGAAAAATAGCCACCGTTGATGTAACGGTTAAGGATATAGGTCCAGGCTTTTGGGGTCATTGAATTAGCGGGGAATTGATTAATAGAATAATAGATTAACCGGCAACTGTCGAACTGACAACTGATCAACTGACAACTGGCAGCCTATCTTATAGTGCAAATGACGGAGAAGGTTGCAAAAACGGGGCAATATGGCGTGTTTGTTTAGATGGAAGGCATGTGGTTAATTGTTTACTGTAGTCAGTATTTTGTATTCATTCTCCTGTAAGTACCATTATTGACTAGAGGAGACTGAATACAGAATACTGACTACTAATTACCTCCAATAATGAAACTCAAAACCCCAAATAGAGGTTTAATAAGATGAATGGCTAAGAAAAAAAATAAAAATCTGAATATCGCTCCTAGTATTGTATCGAAAGATCAGGCCGATAACAGAATGGAAATGTTGGATCTGTTTCGTGAAAATCCATTACCGGAAGACGAATTGTTACGAAATCTCGGTTTGTTTTTAAATCCGGCAGATCTTAAAAAATTTCTTTTTGTAAACGATTTATATTCCAGAAATCTCAACATCCATGGAGTGATCATGGAATTTGGAGTACGCTGGGGACAAAATCTGAATTTGTTTCAATCGTTTCGCTCCATTTATGAACCATATAATTACAGCAGAAAAATTGTAGGCTTTGATACCTGGGAAGGATTTCCTTCTGTTCATGCAAAAGACGGCGATGAAACCTATGCGCACAAAGGAGCCTATACTGTTTCTGATAATTACGCTGAATATCTGAACAAACTTTTGCGAAATCTTGAACAGGAAAGTCCGCTTGGACACATGCAAAAGTTTGAGTTACGACAAGGTGATGCAACCGTTGAGTTGGAAAAATACCTGAGCGAACATCCGGAAACAATTATCTCCCTCGCATACTTTGATTTTGACATTTACGAACCAACTAAAAATTGCCTTGAGCTCATCAGACCACATCTCACTCGAGGAAGTGTTATTGGCTTTGACGAATTAAACCAACCCAAATTCCCGGGAGAAACCATTGCCTTGCAAGAAGTGTTTGGATTAGATCGATACAGCATCAGACGAAGTCCGTATAGCCATTATCAGTCGTTTATTGTGATTGATTAGTCAGTTGTCAGTTGTCAGTTGGTTAGTTGGTTAGTTGTCAGTTGGTCAGTTGGTAGATTCAACGTCGTGTACAATGATGTTTGCTGTAGGTAATTCTCGATATAGGATACAGTTACAGTTACAGTGAACTGTGTACAGATTGGTATTAAATTTTATGATCGGCGATTAGCGATTAGCGATCA
>JAYSPU010000191.1:0-3770 GCA_043721935.1 Bacteroidota bacterium
AGGACACGAAATAAAATTTGCGTAGAAATGTTGTAAGGAAAATTACCAATAATTGCAAAAGGTCCTTTAAAGAAAGAATCAAATTCCATCGTCAGAAAATCTCCGTGGATAATTCTATCCTGATCAAAAGGATATTTCCCATTTAAAAACTGAATCGATTCCTCGTCAAGATCAACAACTTTTGTTTTGTAGTTTTTATTCTGAAATAAAAAATCGGTCAGAATACCCATACCCGGACCAATTTCCAATACATCTGTATAAGCACCTTTCAGAGACAATGTATCCACAATCTCTTTTGCGATTACAGGATCTTTCAGGAAATGTTGTCCCAGACTTTTCTTAGCTCTTACTTTTTGCATCACGTCGAAAGATAGTAAATTACTTGGTTGAACTTAGAATGGAATCAGCATCCACTATGCAAATATAGCTATGAATGGATAACTGAAATAGCTTAGTTACGATAAGATCGGAAGTCGTTGCAGCTATATCGATCAAAAACTATACTCTGAAAATTCAGGAGTAAATTCATCCGGAGCAAACGATGGATTTGCAATGAAGCTTTTCAATTCATAACGCTCAAACATTCCTTTGCTATCGTGTATCTCCTGTATCAATGGGAGAAAAGTAACAGTGTCCACATAAAAATCGACACGTCTGTTATAGAAATTAGGAATTTGAATTATCTGACCTGCATGCACTTTATGAAAATCAGAAATCGTTGGATTCAATACGAGGATTGAATAATCATTCAAATGATATTTCTCGGCAATAGTTGTCAATGTTTCATTTACCTTGACTGTATAGAGTATGGTTTCAAACTCTTTAAAATTACAAACCATATGAATACAGGTATGATGATCCCAATTGATTGTATCTTTTATAGAAAGGTAATTGTAAAAATTTTCGCCATACACATTCAGATAGTACCGAATCATAGAACTGATGTAGTCAAAGCCAATCTGATAAATTGTATGATGATTATCTCTTCGCACAAGAGAACTGAATGGGCTCAATTTTAAATTTACAAATGGGAATCCGGATGGATTGATGAGCATCTTATCATCTACCTCTCCCTCTCGAAAAAGAACTTCAGTGCCGGCATTGGGATCGACTAACAGCAAATATAATTTCTTTGGCTTTACCTGATATTTAACAATCATCGAACTTTCTGTGATCTTTCCGTTTATCAGTCGCTCGACGGAATGTAACGTGAACTTGCCGGAACGATTTTCTTCACAGGCTGTCACCATTTTCAACATCAGATCACGCGGACTCGAAGACTGAGCAAAGGCACCAACAGAGACAAATAGTAAACAAAAAAAGTAAAATACTCTCATTAAATGACCGGTTCTAATAGTGTTCGAAAAGCAATGAATTTAGTTCCATAACGAGCCTGAACATCTTTTCTTAATTCGGGAGCGAACTCAGTTTCGTATCTGAGATAAAGATCCATCGATTCACACGTGTACTGAATTGAATAAGTATGACCGCCCGAATCCTCATCACCTAAGACCTTTAACATTCTATATTCCAAAAACATTCCTGTTTTCATAACATCAGGAATATGGACAGCCTTTATCCATTCAAACCAATCGTCGTGAACGTCTTTTTCAATGTTAACTGTTACGTTATAAATAATCATCTTAAATTTTTTAATTTACAATATCGCCACGTAATGTACGGTAACGTCTTCTTGCCTCTACGACAAATAAGCTACCCGGATATTTGACTAATAAATCCTGGTACAACTCCATTGCTTTGACTGAATTTTTCAATTTTGTTTCATACAACATACCTCTGCTAAACAAAGCATCGTCAGCGAGTACACTTGCGCTATCTTTTTCAATGATGAGCGCATATAGTGAATCCTCGGCTGACCAATTTCGTTTTACATCCATGATACGCGCCATCTTGTACCAGGCTTCATCAACAAGAGAATGGGTTGGGTAATCACGAAGTAATGTATCGAGTGTAGCCAATGCATCGTCAAATTTATTTCTGTATGATAATAAATCTGCTTTTGAGTAAAGCATCAATGCATCAGTTGTTGTATCAAGTCCCATGTTATCAGTAATCAATAAGGACAAAGCCAATGCATCGTTTGCTATTAATTGTGAAGTAGCAGTTTTTAAAACATCGAGTTGACCTTGAGCCCACATAAAATCACCACGAAAGTAATCGAGCCTTGCGCCACGGAACTTCGCTTCCTGTCCCATAGGATCATGTTTGAAATCTTTATCGACTTGTGCAAAGAGTAAATCTGAATCCCAAACATTTCCGGTGAACAAATAAACGTCTCCCAATTCAAGCTTACATTCAGCCTGAACGAGCTTACTGATTCCCGAATAATTGATGACTTCTTCCAGTTCAATCAAAGCTGAGTCCGGTTGATCCAGATAAAAAGCCTGAAGATGTGCCAACCCTTTTACCAATGAAGCAGTCCGTCCGTTACGACCTAATTCATTTAACGCAGATTGATAATCATTTTTAAGTTTTAGTAAATCCGCAGCGGTATAGGCATTGCTTTCCGTTACTTTTTTATTCAACGTATTCAGCAATTCCATTCGGGCCGGAATGTAATTACCATTATCTGTTCCCTTATCAATCACATATTGATAGCCTTTTATCGCTGCATCGTAATTCAAGTTCGCTGCAGCAAGAGAAGCGAGCGACATCACTCTTGCACCATCACCTTTTTGTCTTTTATCCAATGCTTTTGCCTGAATAAAAGCAGAGTCAAAATCTTTTTGCTGAATAAATAACCAAATCAACATTTCAGAATATTCGCTTCGCTCTGCATTTTTTTGAATACGTCTTAAAAGAGCCGTTCGCAAATATTCATTTCGGCTATTATCCGGATCAATACCTACGCGAGCCTGAAGAATATTCAACACCGATTGTTGTGTCATCGGATTATCGGCAACTGCATTGAGATACTCTTCAATCATATTTTGAATGTCACCTTTTTGATAATACGCTTCTGCTAATTCAAAGAAAAACGGATATGTAGTGCCAATTAATTTTCGTCCTTCCAGATAAGCCTGAATAGCATAATCAGCTTGTTGACGAGTCAAAAATGCATTTGCCAATATGCTGATCATTCCCTGATCTGCTTTTAGCGACTTGATTGCTTTTTCATATTGTTGTTTTGCTTTGTCAGTTTGTCCCTGCAATTCGTAGAGATAACCCAGATCAACTGCGAAGGTTAAATTATCCGGTTGCTTCTTTCCAACCTTCTTGACTAATTTTTCCGCCTTATCATATTCTTTCAAAGCAAGCAAGCAACGCAAATACTGAGGGTACGTTCCGAACGGATCAAAATCCATGAGCTTATCATAGAGTGGCTCCGCTTTGTCAAACTCAGCATTGTTAAAATACTGATCTGCTAATTGTCTGTCCTGCTGATTTTGTCCAAAAGCAAGTGTCGACACCAGAAGTACTAGAAAAAAAGACACCCACTTTTTGATCATGTTGAAATCGAAATAAGATAGTTAAGAAATACGGTCGAAACCGGTATAAGGACGAAGAGCATCCGGAATCATAACGCCATTTTCAGTCTGATTATTTTCCAATAATGCTGCTACAATTCGCGGCAAAGCAAGTGCTGAACCATTCAATGTATGAGCCGCTTGTGGTTTATCAGCTCCTGCACGAAAACGTAATTTCATTCTGTTAGCCTGGAATGTTTCGAAGTTAGAAACGGAACTTACTTCCAGCCATTTTTGTTGTGCAGCAGAGTACACTTCAAAATCATAGGTCAATGCGCTAGC
>JAYSPU010000192.1:0-9019 GCA_043721935.1 Bacteroidota bacterium
TGCAGATATTCTTGTTACCGGTTCAGAGTGGATGTTATGGAAAAACAATGGCAACAAAACATTTACTCAGGTAAGTGGATTGTTTGCAAACAATGGAATGTTGTCATTTGCTTCAGGTGATTTGAATCACGATGGATTCATTGACATTTTCGCTTCTTATGGAAGTATTTATACGACACCGACTTCTACTGCTGACGTATTGTATTTAAATAATAAAAACAGCAATCACTTTATCACATTTAATTTAGAAGGAACACTTTCGAATAAAGGAGCAATCGGAGCAAAAGTTAAAATCTACGGTGCTTGGGGTGTTCAGGTACGTGAGATTCGTGCCGGTGAAAGTTATGGAACATGTAACTCTTCTCAATTGCATTTTGGTTTAGGGGCTAATCAGAATGTCGACTCTGTAGTAGTTTGGTTTCCATCAGGAACAACTGAGAGACTGTACAATTTGCAAGCTGATCAATTTGTAACGGTAATTGAAGGAACTTGTACGTTGGCCAACAATTTTATTACCGGTGCAACAGCAATTTGTTCGGGGCAATCAGCTACGTTAACAGCTGCTCCCGGCTTTTCAGGCTATGATTGGTCTAATGGCGGAACAACTTCATCAATAGTTGTGAATACAGCAGGTTCTTATAATGTAATGGTTCAGGATGGTCTTGGTTGTACCAATATTTCAAGAACTATCGATCTTCAATTGAATCCGGATGAAACACCATCAATAGCAATAAACGGAGACCTTCAATTCTGTCATGGCGGATTCGTAACCTTGACAAGTTCAACTGCTGCGAGTTATGCATGGTCGGATGGTATTACAACTACACGATCAATAAATGTAACCGAAAGCGGAGTTTATAGCGTTTCAATTCAGGGACAATGCGGAGCATTTACATCAACGCAAATTGCAGTCAATGTATTATCAGCACCACTGCCGGTAGTTCAAGGCGTTTCTGCTACTGCACCGGCATCAGTTACTCTAACAGCTACAGGAAATGATTTATTCTGGTACGATCAGCCAACCGGCGGAATGTTAGTAGGACAAGGAACTTCTTACACAACTCCTGTTCTTTCTTCTCCTGCAACTTATTATGTAGAGAATGTTACAGATTATCCCGGAGCGATGTATAATGGAGGAATGTTATATCATCAAGGAACAAGTTTCAGCACTCAAAACTACAATGGTATCACTAGTTTCACTGTGAATAATCAGTGTATTTTGAATTCGGTGAAAGTATATACAGATTCTGCCGGTCCAAGAGAGATTCAATTGACAGATGCAGCAGGTATTGTGCTTCAGAGCGTAACTGTTAATATTCCAATTGACACATCACGTGTTAGTTTGAACTTTTCTCTTACTCCGGGTGACTATAAGATTACAACAAACGCTACTTTAAATCAATCTACATTAGGTACTGTGTCACCGCGATTAAGAAGAAGTAGCAACGGTGTGTCTTATCCGTATTCGATCAATAATTTGATTTCTATTACAGGCTCAAATCAAGGAAACGGTTACTACTATTATTTCTATGACTGGGATGTGAATGATCAAGGCTTTACTTGTTCAAGTGATCGCGTTCCTGTTGTTGCAGACATTATAAACAGTGTTGGAACATTGAATGCTGAAAGCGGTATTCGTTTCTTCCCGAATCCTGCAAGTTCATTTGTAAATATTGAAACCAATTCTAACCAGCCAATTTTAATTTCCGTTTACGACTGCGCTAGCCGTTTAGTAAAACTGGTTAAAGTAAGCGGTGGAAAGAGTGTTCTTTCAATTGACGAATTTACTGCCGGTATTTATATTCTTAAAATTGCTAAAGACGGTAATTTGTATAATTACAAATTGATCGTTCGATAAATTCTTGGAAAAATGTTTTTTCAAAAGCGAGTTCGGCAATTTTGTCGGACTCGCTTTTTTTGTCATAGGATTCATTCAGCAAGAATCTTGTGAGTTTTCATCACGAACTCCCATCAAAGTCATTCAGAAGAATTCTTGTGGGTTAATTGAATCTCAATTCCAATTAATTCAACATTCTGCTCTAACCGTTTTTGATTTTTTCCATTCCCCCTTTTTTTGACCGCCAACTATCAAACTATCAAACTAACAACTAACAACTGACCAACTGCCAACTAATCAACTGCCAACTGGCCAACTGTAACATCTCCCACAACTTTCCGTATCTTAGCAACTATGAGTACAACGACCCAAAACAACGCCACAAAGGGCGGAGAGTTTCTGATTAAAGAGACGAAAGCGGAAGACATATTTATTCCGGAACAATGGACAGAAGAGCAGATGATGATTGCTCAAACGTGTTATGATTTTCTTGAGCAAGAGGTTTATCCGAATCTGGATCGTATTGATGCACAGGAAGAAGGATTGATGCAATCGATTCTCGAAAAAGCAGGGGAGTTGGGTTTGTTGGGGATATCTATTCCTGAACAATATGGTGGATTCGGAAAGGATTTCACGACAGGAATGCTGGCAACGGAATGTTTAGGCGCCGGACATTCATTTTCAGTTGCCTATGCCGCTCATACCGGAATCGGAACCTTACCTATTTTATATTACGGTAACGAAGAACAGAAAAATAAATATATACCAAAGTTAGCCACCGGTGAGTGGAAAGCTGCCTATTGCTTAACAGAGCCAAGTTCAGGATCTGATGCCAATAGCGGTAAAACAAAAGCAGTACTGACACCTGATGGAAAGCATTATTTGATCAATGGTCAAAAGATGTGGATTACCAATGGTGGATTTGCCGATGTATATATTGTATTTGCAAAAATTGATAACGATGAAAATCTGAGTGCTTTTATTGTTGAACGCAATTTTCCGGGTATTACGTTGAATCCGGAAGAACATAAAATGGGAATCAAAGGAAGTTCCACACGACAGATTTTCTTCAACGATTGTAAAGTTCCTGTAGAAAATTTATTGAGTGATCGCCAGAACGGTTTTAAAATAGCTGTGAACATATTAAACCTGGGACGTGTTAAATTAGCCGGTGCAGCAATTGGTGCAGCTAAGAGGGTAAGTACATTGTCTGTTAAGTATGCTATTGAACGTCAGCAATTCGGTCGGTCGATTTCAAAATATGGAGCAATACAGTTTAAACTAGCCGAGCAAGCGATACAGATTTTTGCATGCGAAGCAGCGATCTTTCGTTGCAGTCAGAATATTGAAGATGCTATTCAGTCGTTGAAAGCCGGTGGAATGGATGAAGCAAAAGCAAAATTAAAAGGTGTAGAACAATTTGCTGTTGAAGCAGCTATTCTGAAAGTAAATGGGTCTGAAGTATTGGATTATGTAACCGATGAAGGCGTTCAGATTTACGGTGGAATGGGTTACAGTGCCGATGCACCGATGGATCGCTCATATCGTGATGCACGTATCAACAGAATTTTTGAAGGCACGAATGAAATAAACCGGATGCTTGCCGTTGACATGATGTTGAAACGGGCAATGAAAGGTGAGTTGGATTTAATGGGTCCGGCTTCAGCTGTTGCAAGTGAATTGATGCAAATTCCGGCAATGGGAAATGGTCAGGAGTCAGTAATGGAGACGCATAAAAATTATGTCGCTAATTTTAAGAAAGCTGTTTTAATGGTTGCCGGTTCTGCTGTTCAAAAACTAATGACACAGTTGGCTAAAGAGCAGGAAGTACTGATGAATGTGGCAGATATGTTAATCGAGCTCTATATTTCAGAGTCGCTTCAATTGCGTGTGGAAAAAATGATTTCCATTAAAGGTGAAGAAGCATGCCAGGTTCATATCGATGCCATGAAGGTCTTTTTTAACGATTCAGCATTCAGAATGCACAAAGCCGGAAACGATGCAATTAATAGCTTTTCAGATGGCGATGAACAACGAATGTTGTTGATGGGACTTAAACGGTTCACTAAATCGGATCCGTTGAATGTTCGTGATTGTCGTAGATCGGTGGCTGCTAAGTTGATCTCGTCCGGAAAATACTCTTTGTAACAGACAACTTTCTTTTATCTGATTGTTGACAACTATCCGGGAGCACCATAGACATCGTTTCCGGTTCGTCTTTTTATTCGAATTTCTTTATTTTTAAGAGCAGAATAAGTCACTTCCAAAGGTTGTGATTTGTTCATGAATTATTAATGCCGGCTTCACTTGTAGGGATAAAAGCTTATTATCTTTGTCGCTGTCACTCGTGAATCCCTCTATCAACCGACTATTCTACTATTGTTCAATTCTGATCCTGCTATTTTCAGCATCTGCTAAATCAGCTGCTTTTGAAAAAGCATTTGGGAACTCATCTGTTCGTATCGTTAATTTTGTACCTACTTCTGATTACGGATTTGTAGGTATTGGATCCATTCTGGATTCAGCGACTAACCACTCAGCTTATTATATTCTTCAGCTTGACAGTTTAGGTTCTAAGGTTTGGGACCGAACAATTGCTGATGCATTTCCATCTTATGGATATGCTATCGATACATTGCCGGGAGGAAACATTGCCTTTATTGGCACGCATGATGGCTTCTTCTTTAACGATGTTGCCGAGGTTACAATTCTGGATGCTTCCGGAAACGATGTAAGCCAAAATATTTATCCGCCTTTTGACGGTTGGGGAACGAGTGGAGTAGGGCTCACCACTAATCCGGATTCTTCTTTAGCAATTACACTTTACACAGATGGTTTTATTTCGAATAATTATTTTTCATTGTTTAAATTGAATAAGAATTTATCGGTCGACTGGACTGATTTTATCGGATACGATGGTTCACAGATAAATGCACAAGGTTTAAGCAGTTCCAATGCAAGTGCCTTTTGGACGATGAGTTTTTATGATATATATTTTTATTTACCCATGCTGCAATTTGACGTGACCAATTTAAAGATGCACGATGCAGATGGAAATCTCATTATCGATTCATTGTATCATTTCAATTGTACAGCTACATCAGTTTACGAAACTGTAGATGGCGGAGTGCTGGTAAGTGGATATACGACTCATGGTAATGTGACGGACATTGTATTGATAAAGTTAGATGAGTTGGGAGTAGTAAACTGGCGGAAAACATATCCGCTCAATAGAACAAATCAAATCAGTGTAAGTGCCTGTCAAAGCTCAGACGGTGGCTTTGCATGCACAGCTGCTGTGTCTGACACTTTACTTCCTCAGGTTCGGAATATTCTTCTCTTAAAGACAAATGCAATGGGTGATAGTCTGTGGTCTCGTGAGTTCGGGACTGCAAACGATGAGTATCCTATTCAGATCAAACAATGTGCTGACGGAGGATTTGGAATATTAGGGGTAACGAATGGATATGAAAACTCTCCAATATATGTGATCAAGACTGATTCTATGGGTATTATTCCGGCAGTCTATTCAATTAGTTCACAGAATCATTCTATTTGTGAAGGTGACACTGCACATTTGTCAATTCAATCTGTATTGCCTTATAATGAAGTGGTGTGGTCAACCGGAGATACAACTTTCACTCTGGAAGCAATAACTACTGGAAATTATTTTGCAACTGTAACCGATACAAACGGATTGATTTATACAACTCCGACCTTTCACCTGTTTGTAGCAATTCAACCACGAGTCAATTTGGGGACAGATTCAGTTTCGCTTTGTACCGGACAACTCATACGTAATTTAAACACTCAGAGCGATTTCTCATTGCAACAACATTGGTTGTTAAATCAAATGTCGCTTCCGGGTGAGATACTATCATTTGTAACACCTTCAGATACCGGAATGTATAGTTTAATAGTTGAGAATTTTTGCGGTTCCGATACAGGACAAATTTATGTTTCTCAGTTATTTCCTACAGCTGCAATGCCTGTCATTACATCGCCTCAGCCATCGACGGTTTGTGAAGGAGATAGTATTCTGCTATTGGTGGTTCCGCAGTCTGCTAGTGCTTTCCAATGGTACACTAAATTAATTGACGATTTGTTTGTCATTCCTGCCGAAACAGATTCATCATACAATGTTTTAAATCCCGGATTGTATGTGGTTGAAATTACGGATGCAAACGGTTGTCAGGCTTTTTCAAATCCATATTCAGTGGACTTCGATATGGCACCTGAATTTATCAATACCAGCGGAACAACTGCATTGTGTTCAGGAGAATCGGTGATGTTGGAGCTTTCCTCAGGAAGCAACTATCAATGGTCAACAGGTGATACAACAACAATGATCAGCGTAGATTCATCCGGAATGTTTTGGGCTGTCTTTACGAGCGTTTATGGATGTCCTAAGGCTACTGATACAATTTCTGTTTCTGTTAATCCACTTCCATTTGTAACGATCGGTCCGGATACTACTGTGTGTCATCTATCATCTTATTCATTGAATGCCGGTTCAGGATTTAATTCCTATGAATGGAGTACCGGTTCGACGGATCAATTTTTAGTTCTATCGACTACATTATCGTATGATAGTGCTTCATATTTTGTACTGGTTACCGATACAAATGGATGTCAGAATTCGGATTCAGCTGTCGTCGTATTTGATATCTGCAGCGGATTTATTAAAGCATCCAATGATGGATTTAACATATTCCCAAATCCGGTTGGGTTAAATCAACTGGTTCATCTTTCACTTCCGAATAAAGATAATTACTATATGACCATTAGTGATTTAACAGGTCGCAAGATAAAAGAGGTAAATTGTGATTGTGATCAGATTCTGTTCGATGTTTCAAGCTTGAAAGTAGGAGTATTTCTGATTAATTTGTCTGACAAAAACAATCGTAAACTCTATAACATGCATTTGTTGGTTAAATAAGCCAATTTAAAATGACCTGCTTCGTTCTGTTTTCCTTATATTTGAGAAGTGAAATTTCCATTAAAAATAACCGCTGTCTTTTTATCTCTTCTGATATTAATATCAGGAAGCGGTTTGGCAATTTCATCCCATACATGTAGTAGTAGCCATAAGACCGAAACTCAACTTTTTGAAAGAACGAGTGGATGTTGCTCAACACAAAAACCTCCTTGTACGAATCCTTCTTCAAATGGCTTGAAATCTAATTGTTGTTTACTGAAGATTGCCTTTCAAAAGGTGCAAATAATATCTCCGGTAAATGAGGTTAAATCAAATGTCATCTTTTTACCCGCTGTTGTATTACCAATTTTTCAAACTGTATTATTTACTGATACTAACAAGCTTTCTTTTCAGGTTTTCCATTCTCCACCATTAGTCAGAGAGTCCCTTTTTCAATTGTTTTCCAGTTTGCTTATTTGATTTACAAATAGTTTTTTATTCCCTGTTTATCAGGTATTTAATTACTATTAGTTAAATCAAAATACTCAATGAAAATTCTAAGATTATTTATCATTTTTGGTCTTCTCCTGTCCGATAAAATGAGTTACGCTCAAGCCGTTCTTAAAGGAATGGTAATGGAGAAAACGAAGTCTGGAGTTGGGCCATTACCCGGTGCCAGTGTGTACTGGTTAGAGTCATTTAAGGCAACAGTTTCTGATGCTAAAGGTTGGTTTCTTTTGCCTGCAGATTCTTTGCCCGCTCAACTGGTTGTCAGTTTTATCGGCTATAAATCAGATACAATACTGATCCAATCACTTTCTGAGATCCACATTGTTCTAAAGCCAACGGTTGATTTGAAAGAAGTAGAGGTTGCGGTCAAAAGAGAATCGGTTGCAATTTCAACCGTCAATCCGCTGAACTCTGAAAAAATAACAGCACGTGAATTATTAAAAGCCGCATGTTGTAATCTGTCAGAAGCTTTTGAAACCAATCCGACCGTTACCGTTGCATACCGTGATGCCGTCACCGGTGCCAAGGAAATCCGAATGCTCGGTCTTGCCGGCATATATTCTCAGCTATTGACGGAAAACATTCCCAACATGCGCGGACTCGCCGGTATTTATGGATTGACTTACATTCCCGGTCCATGGATGGAATCCATTCAGGTGACGAAAGGATCAGGTTCTGTCCTCAATGGATATGAATCGACCACCGGACAAATCAACATTGAATTTCTAAAACCTCATGAGAAAGAGACCAAGAAGTATTACCTGAATTTGTTCACCGATAATTTCGGCGGTCATGAAATTAATACTTACTTTAAAAAAGGGTTTGGAAAGTGGTCAGGAATTATGATGGCTCATGGTCGATACATGAACGATGATGTCGATCGGAATAATGACAACTTCCTGGACATGCCGCATAACCGTCAATTGAATCTGTATAATCGCTGGCAATATGACAGCGGCGAAAAACTGGAAGCACAGGTAGGTGTGAAGTTTTTAATTGACGATGTGAAAGGTGGAGAGATTAGCCCTGGTACATCGGCTCCTCACCATCCGCTCTATCATACGAATGTAAATACAAAACGAGCGGAGGTTTTTGGAAAATTGGGTTTTGTCTATCCGGAAAAGCCTTTCAAAAGCATTGGGAATATTTTCCAGATTACCTATCACGACATGGATTCAAAATTTGGTCTTCGGACGTATAATGCAAATGAGAAGACATTGTACATTCAAAGTATTTACCAGAATACATTTGCTCAGACTAACCATCAGTATAAAGTGGGCTTCAGCTACCGGTATGACGAATTGAATCAGCAGTTTCAACCATTACCTGATCGAATCGTTGAAAATTTGCCGGGTGTATTTGCCGAATACACATACAGTCATCTTGACAAATTCACAGCAGTTGCCGGTGTCCGTGAAGATTTAAGAAACGGAACAGAGTGGATATTTACTCCACGGCTTCATGCCAAGTATAATTTTACAGAAAACATTATTGTTCGGGGAAGTGTTGGTAGGAGTTACAGACAACCCTTTGTTATTGCTGATCATATCTCAGCTCTGGTTACTTCAAGATCGCTAGAGTTTCGTGGCCCATTTGAAGCAGAGCGTGCATGGAATTATGGATTCAATTTTACAAGTCGGTTTAAATGGCAGGGTAGAGAAGGTTCTTTTCTGTTCGACATTTACCGGACACATTTTATAAATCAATTAATCGTTGACACGTATACTGACAGTTCAAAAATTGTATTTGCAAAT
>JAYSPU010000193.1:0-9735 GCA_043721935.1 Bacteroidota bacterium
AACTGCCAACTGATTACCGTACCATCGACTTATACCGAATTCTATGCGGCTGAACATCTCCAAGACGTTGTTTTTTATTCTCTTCGTATTCAGTGAAGTTGCCATCAAAGAAATAGACTTGTGAATCTCCTTCAAATGCGAGAATGTGAGTAGCAATACGATCGAGAAACCAACGATCGTGACTGATAACAACGGCACAACCTGCAAAGTTTTCCAATGCTTCTTCTAATGCACGAAGTGTATTGATGTCAATATCATTCGTAGGCTCATCGAGTAAGAGAACGTTCGATCCTTGTTTCAATGCAATGGCAAGGTGAACACGATTACGCTCTCCACCTGATAAGACCTCTAGTTTTTTACTCTGATCCGTTCCGTTAAAATTGAATTTTGAAACATACGCTCGGGAATTTAATTTTTGATTTCCAACAAGCATTGTCTCTGTTCCATTGCTGATGATATCGTATACCGTTTTTCCCGGTACTAAATCATCGTGTGTTTGATCGACGTATCCGATTTTAACAGTCTCTCCAACTTTAAATGTTCCGGTATCGGGTGTTTCCAATCCCATGATCATTTTGAACAATGTAGTTTTTCCCGCACCATTCGGTCCGATGACACCTACAATACCTGCAGGTGGCAATGAGAAACTCAGATTTTCAAACAACACCTTATCTCCATAAGCTTTTGATATATTCTCCGCTTCAATAACGACACCACCAAGACGCGGTCCTGGCGGAATGAATAATTCAAGTTTAGCTTCTCTCTCTTTTGTGTCTTCGTTCAACATACGATCGTAATTTGCAATACGAGCTTTTGATTTCGTATGACGACCTTTAGGAGACAATCGTACCCATTCTAATTCACGTTGCAATGTCTTTTGACGTTTGCTTTCTGTTTTTTCTTCATGTGCAAGACGATTTGATTTTTGCTCTAACCAGGAAGAATAATTTCCCTTCCACGGAATTCCTTCGCCGCGATCCAATTCAAGAATCCATCCTGCTACATTGTCAAGGAAGTAACGATCGTGAGTCACGGCGATAACCGTTCCTTTGTACTGTTTCAAATGTTGTTCTAACCAAAGCACCGATTCAGCATCGAGGTGATTCGTAGGCTCATCAAGCAATAAAATATCCGGCTCTTGCAATAAAAGACGGCAAAGTGCAATTCTTCTTTTCTCACCGCCGGAAAGAGTTGCCACCTTTGATTCAGGATCCGGACAACGCAAAGCATCCATTGCAATTTCAATTTTGTTGTCAATTTCCCATCCGCCTACTGCATCAATGGCGTCCTGAACTTGTCCTTGACGTTCAATGAGTTTATTCATCTCATCATCAGACATTGGTTCTGCAAATTTGTTGTTGATTTCTTCAAATTCTTTTAGAAGATCAACCACCTTTTGAGCACCTTCCATTACTATTTCTCGCGCGGTTTTTCCCGGATCGAATTCAGGCTCCTGAGACAAATATCCCACACTGTATCCCGGAGAAAAGACTACATCACCATTGAATGATTTTTCTATTCCGGCGATGATTTTCATAAGTGTGGATTTTCCCGCACCGTTCAATCCAAGAATACCTATTTTTGCTCCATAGTAAAAAGAGAGGTAAATATTTTTCAATACTTGTTTTTGAGGCGGATAGATCTTACTCACCCCAACCATTGAAAAGATTATTTTTTTATCGTCTGCCATTGTCTGAAGAAATATTAATAATATTGAAATAAATTGCTGTTATACAAGAAGTTAACACGAGGCCGACATTCTTTCCCTGACGAACTTCAGGTCGGCAAATGTCGTTAAAATTAATGTAGCTGCGAAAACTAAAATCAGAATTATGACATGCTGACAAGGATTCATTTTACCCGTTTCTGAATCCCATTCAACCTGTGATTTACTTTAGACATGTGCAAAGAATATCTACTTTCAAATTGTTGTTAAGTTGCTCTTGAATTTGCAATTAGAACGCAACAAAAAATCTTTAAACAAGTATTATTTTATTGATTTACTACTCTCCATGAAAAAACTCATATTCTCCATTATACTGCTCGGTTGTATCACATCGGGAATGGCTCAACGTTCAAAAATGAATTTTGACTTACAAAGAAAAATGCAATCTCAAGCACTCAATCGGGAAATAGCTGTCTTTGTAAAAGGGAATATTGAAGAAATCAAAAGACAAACGGAATTACTTGGCGGTGTTTTTAAATATGCTGCCGGTGATATCGCTGCAATTCGCATCCCTTTAAATAAACTCGATGCATTAGCGGCTGTTGCAGATATCAAAAGAATTGAAAGTAATGATCTGAAGCTACAACCGCTGAACGACCAAATGGTTCGTCAGAATCATGTATTGGAAGTTCAATATGGCTTTAATTTACCACAAGGTTACGATGGCAGTGGCGTCGTTATGGGAATTATCGATGAAGGAATTGACTGGACACATCCTGATTTCAGAGATGAATTTGGCCGGACACGTATAAAGTTTTTATGGGATCAGTCGCTCATCAACATCGATCCGACTACTCAACCACAACCGTATGGATACGGGAAACAATACAACGGTTCACAAATCGATACTTCTTCGCAACACCGTGACTCTCCTTTCAGTCATGGTTCACACGTTGCAGGAATTGCTGCAGGAAATGGAAATGCCGTGAACAACTACAAAGGTGTTGCGCCAAAATCCGATTTGATTATTGTAAAAATGGATTTGAATCGTTCCGACAATGAATTCCTCACTTCATTGGTCGATGCAATTAAATATATTTTCGACAAAGCCTCCGCTTTGGGGGAGCCTGCTGTTATCAACATCAGTTTGGGTACATACTTCGGATCACACGATGCAAAAGATATTCAGGCGCAAGCCATTGAAAACCTGATATCGGATTCTGTTAGTCGGGTTGTTGTTTGTGCAGCTGGAAATCTTGGCTCCGCTCCTATTCACCTTGGATACAATGTAACAAGTGACACATCTTTTACCTGGCTGCAACAAAGCAGTAATAGTATTTACTTTCAGGCATGGGGCGATAGTGGTTCATTCGAATCCATTAATTTCGGATTAGAGTTGAAACGAAAAAAAGGAAACAGCTATTCAAGTGCTTTACAATTACCATTTATTAATAGTAGCTCCAATGTAGGTACGATCATTTCTGACACGTTGTATTCAGGCGGAAATAAAGTCGGTTACATGGAAAGGCTCGTTCAAAACTGGGGTGGCCGCTACTCTATTGAATATTATATTGTATCCGATTCAAATCGTGTGATCACTCCATCAGACACTACAACTTATCTGTGGGAGTTAAAATCTACCGGTCTCGGTCATTTTGATGCCTGGTCATTCGATATGGTTTTTGACAATCTGCCTGACAGTATTATTCTCCCTGCAATTCGTTACTACAAAAAACCGGATGTAAACCAAAACATTGTGAGCAGTTTTACTTGCAGTGAGAAAGTGATAACTGTTGGTAGTTATACAAACAGAAATTATTATACGAATGCAAATTTTGCCATTACCCGTGATACAACACTTGTGGTAGGAGCATTATCTGTTTTCACCAGTCATGGACCAACACGTGATGGAAGAATCAAACCGGACATTACTGCAACAGGCGAATGGGTCTTATCGTGTGGAACTCAATCGGAATTAAATTTACTTTCGGCTATCGAACCGGAAAAGGTTGCAGCAGGAAGAAAGCACAAACGCAGTTCAGGAACTTCAATGTCCTCTCCTGTAGTTGCAGGAATTGCAGCATTATATCTACAAAAAAATCCGGGTGCAAATTGGTTGGATGTTAAAAATGCAATTATCAATTGCGCCGATAAAGATCAATTCACCGGCAATGCACTACCTGACAATCGTTGGGGTTATGGAAAAGTAAATGCATATGCGACGGTGAAAGGCTGTACGGTTGGTATCGATGGAGTGAATCCATATGCTTCCATTGATTTTTCCATCAGTCCGAATCCGGCTATGGATGGAACGCATCTTTACTATGACTTGTCCACTGTCTCTTCTTTTTCAAAAGCAGATGTTCAGATATTAAATCTGACCGGAAAAATAATTCGCAACGTTCCACTCTCTTCTGTTACCAATGCACAGTATCTGAATACATCAGAAATGGAAAAGGGAATTTACTTTTGTGTACTGCGACTTGACGGTAAAATTGTAAAAAGCACCAAGCTGATTGTGCTGTAATAAATTTCACGTCCTCGTGATGGAGTTAAATTCATTCAGCTAAAAACTATTCTGCTTATTTAAATCAGCAATATTACTCTGCTGAATCAGAGCGTATTTTTACTTAATAAATCTGTTATAACAAAAGAGCAAAATATCAGACTTGCAATTCCATTGGTAGTTCCGAAAGCCATGTTAACCTTGCTCAGGTCATTTGGCTTTACGAGTGTATGCTGATATACGATCAATCCGGAAAAGATCGTCACTCCTACCCAGTATAACCAGCTAAAATCAAAACTTCTTCCTGCTAAAACCAGAAAAAAGATAGCTATCAAATGAAGTACAGACGAAAAGTGCAGTGCATTTTTTCTTCCTAAAAAAGCTGGCATGGAATGCAATTGAAGTGAAAGATCAAATTCATCATCCTGCAATGCATAAATAATATCAAACCCACTTACCCAACATATTACTGCGAAAGAAAAGAAAAGTGGCAGCCAGTCAAATTTTCCTGTGACAGCGAGATAAGCGCCAATAGGTGCCAACGACAGACCAATTCCTAAAATTAAATGACACAACGCTGTAAATCGTTTCGTAAATGAGTATCCTAATACAACAGCTAATGCAACAGGCGATAAATAAAAACAGATCCGATTAATAAAGTACGTAGTCAATACAAATAATGCTGAACTGACAACTATTAATATTAAAGCTGCCTTTGGTCGGATTGTCCCTGCGGGAATTTCTCGGCTTTTTGTTCGTGCATTTTGGCTATCAATGTCTCTGTCAATGTACCGGTTAAATGCCATCGCCGCAGTACGAACGGTAATCATACAAAACACTACTTTAAATAACAAGGCGATTTCAACACCGTTATGAGTCGTAACGACTCCCAGAAAATATCCGATCAATGCAAATGGCATTGCAAAAATCGTGTGGCTGAATTTTACCAGCGAAAGATAATTTTTAATCGATTTAATCACCTTTCGAAAGTAAGGGAAATTTGGATAACCTTTTCCATGACTACCTAAATACTGAATACAGTATTCAGAATTTAGACGAAACGCAAGACCGTTAAGGCCGAAGAACAGAATAGCCGACGGCAACATTGTTTTCGAGCAAACTATAATCGGTGCTCTCTATTACTCTATCGCCGGTAAGATCACCTGCAACATATCCATTGGAAAATAATAAGGCAGCGGATTGAAGTGTAGTGATGTCAGTAAAATTGATGAAACCATCCTGATTAACATCTCCGCTGCGAATACCATACACTCCACCGCCCAGACTTACCATATTATTTCCGAAAGCCTGCGTATCAGCCGTTGTAAAATTATAAGTAGTACCGGCTGAATTAATAAGTACCGGCAACTTACTCCATGTTTGAAGTGAGTTACGATGCGACAATACGATATAAAATGAATTACCTGAGGTAGACAAAGGCAATTCAACCGTACAATTTCCATTCAGATCCATCACTACTTTCGAAGTTATTACAATGGCATACGGCGATGCTGCATTTGCTAAAGAAACCTGAAGTGTATCACAAATAGAAGAAAATAACACACCAATCATTTGGCCCGCCCCACGGTAATAACCTTCTATAAATACTTTCAGGTTTAATGGAATAGAAACCGAAAACGTCGGCCCGACTACCGTACCACATATATTGCTCACATTTACCGGACCGGTAGTGACTCCTGCCGGCGCTGTTGCGGTGATTCCAAAATCATCATAGATAACAAATGATGCAGAAACACCATTAAAGGTAACCGTTGTTGCAGATGTAAATCCGGATCCATCTATCGACACAGACGTTCCTGCAACTCCTGATGATGGAAATATTCCGGTAATAACAGGAGATGATTGAGCCGTAACCGTAACTATGTTTGATGTTGAAGAACATCCCCCCGGAATTCCGGGGAGAATTAAAGACCAGTTGTCAATGGTTCCAAGATCGCTTCCTGCACGATCAAACACTTTTAATGTCCAGTTGCCATTTGGATTTAATGAACCTGATCCAATTGCTCCGAATGTAGTTACATTGGTAATAGTAGTTGTACACGTTGTAAAAGTGGTGGCTACCGGTTTGTAGCTTCCTGTATATGGAGCTCCCGTTGTTGGTAAAACAGCGGCAGCGGCATCAGTAAAAACCGTATTGGTAAAATTATCTCCGCTATTACCCGAGCTTCCTGTTTGATTACTCAAACCGATTATACTACCATTCGGAGCCAGGAGTACAATGACCAAATCACCAACCCATGTATGAGTAATATTAATTTTAACTTGTATTTGAGCAGTTGCAATTGCAGAGGAATACGCTGAAACTGCAATGACGCTTGTTGCAGGTGTACAACTATTATCCGGAATAGACACTTGCGTTGAATTAGTAACGGTTTGAGTTGTAGCAAAAGCAGTAGTAGCGACAACGGAGTAATTACCTGTAGCACTTGCCGTATATGGTGAAGCATTCGCCCCGGAAATATCCGACCCGTTTAATTGCCATTGATAAGCTACGCCTCCTACACTTGTGTAACTTAGTTGAACATTACCTCCGTTACAAATAACTACGGGCCCGGTCGGGCTTACAACTGTTGCAGCCGGAGTCGCATTGACCACAATAGTTGTTGAAGAAGAACTTCCGCTTCCACAAGAGTTGGTTCCCGTAACACTAACTGTTCCTGAACCGGAAGACGAAAATAAAATCGTGACAGTATTTGTTCCACTTCCTGAAGTAATCGATGCACCGGATGGTAATGCCCAGGTGTAAGAAGTTGCACCGGAAATTGTAGCGACTGAAAATACTGCCGATTGATATTGACAAATAGACAACGGCCCACTGATTGCTCCTGCAGCAGACGGTAAAACATTTACTGTGACACTATAACTTGCAGTGTTACTTGACGAACAAGGATTTGATCCGACAACTGTAATACTTCCAGAAACTGCCGAAGCAGAATACGTTACTGTAATAGAATTAGTCGTTGACCCTGCAGTAATTGAAGCTCCTGTTGGAACTGTCCATGAATAAGTTGTAGCATTGGTAACTGCAGGAACTGTATATACTACGCCAACCTGTCCCTGACAAACAGTTGCTGTACCAGAGATCGAACCGGCACTTCCAACTGTTTGATAGATCGAAAGATTCGTTCCATTGTTACTGCCTGTTATAACAGGATTAGAACTAATTACGCGAATGCGATACCCGATTCCTTGAGCTGTTCCTCCCGGAATGGTACAAGAAATTGTTCCTGAACTTGCAGTTGATGTAAGTGTCCCAATTGAAACAGGACTTGCAAAAGAACCTGCAGCATTGGAAAGTTGAGCAGTATAAATATTTCCCGAATTCGGCGGTCCATCACCTGAAAATCCAACACTCACTGCTGCACCGGCACACAAATTTGAAGAAGCAATAGCATTCGTTGTAAGTACAGTTAATACTCCACCTCCTGAGGCAATCGTAAAATTGATATTTGAAATATCAAAAAAGACATTGCCGACTGATTCAACTTTTACTCGTGCAGTAGTTGTTGTCACGCCAGGAACCGTTATCGATGCAGATCCATTATTCGATACTGCAGAAGCAAGTGTGTAAGGATATGTATATCCACCGTCAATAGACAATAAGATATTTACCGTCGGGCAATTAATGGTTCCTCCATTTGTACCTGAAACATCCCACGTCACGGTTTGTGTTGAAGCCGTAAACCAGGTTACAGCTGTATTTGGCGCAGTGACTTTAAAAGGAGTTGTAGTGTTCACAACGGTTAAAACAACATTTGTAGCATTATTCGTTACTCCTCCGCCTCCGCTTCGATTATCACGGGCAGTAAATTTGAAATTAAGTGATCGTGCTACAGTAGGCAATACCTCTCCGAATGTTGTTGTATTGGTTACGATGTCTGACAACTTCGGGAATGTTCTGGAAGGACCAACGGTAGGCGTAAACACTCTGAATATAGGCGCAGTTGTCGAAGCTGCATTGATAGTTCCCGCTGTTCCCAAATCATACTCTTCCCATAAATAAGTAAGCGGATCACTATTGGCATCGGTTGCAGAACCGGTCAACACAAATGGTGTTTGAAAAGGAATAATATAATTGGATCCTGCATTTATAACAGGTGGCGTATTCCCGGTAGCGGTTACAACCGGACAACCACTGCCACCACCTGTTGTAATATATATTGCTATCTCATCAAAACTTTTTGTATGAAAAATGGCATCACTATGTGCTTGTGTATTATCTGTTCCACAAATACCGGCATAAGCCATAATGGTAGTTCCACTTCCCGGTTCGTAAGCAGCCGAAGAGGCTCGGTTACCGTTACAGGATCCTGTGGTACTATTGAATGTATGATTTCCTCCATACTGATGTCCCATTTCATGAGCAACATAATCAATGTCAAAATTATCACCAATCGGAGCTGAAGAACCGGTTACGCCTCCGGCTTTATTTGAAGCATTACAAACACAGCCCAAATATGCAACTCCTCCTCCTCCTGTACTGAATACGTGACCAATGTCGTAGTTCGCGCTACCAATAACAGTTGTGACATTGGTTTGATTCTCCCCCAACATTGTGCTGCCGTTATTATTAGTATAAGGATCAGTAGAAGCATTCGTATAAATCAATAAATTATTATTCGAAACAAGCGTAAGTCGTACAGCAAGTTCCAACTCATACACTCCACTAACACGATTCGCAGAAGTCGCCATGCCTGATGCCGCACCTGTCGTTGTCCCTCCATAATATGCTGCATATTCTCCTGTACAAGCTAATGCAAGCCGATATGTTTTAAGTTGTGTTCCATTGGTTCTTGCAACTGAATACGTAAATTGATGCGAGTCAAATGCTCTTAAATCCTGCTCAATGGCATCACAGGTAAATGGCACAGTGCGAACAGAATTTTTTTTGTCGTAACAAATGTAATCCAGACTATTTCCTAAATAAAAAGGATCAATAAATACCCAACCATTCGGCGACATAATCATGGCATGAAAACCAAAAGCAGTATAATCTAGTTTTGCTACGGCATACGGATCATCAATTCCTCGTGCTGTAAATGTTCTGATTTGAGGAAACAATTGCTTCAATGCATCAGGCATTAAATTAGATTCCGCCACTCTGAACCTTCCGTATTTTCCATCAGGAAGCGGCAGACTAATAATAGAAGTAGTCGAGTAAGCACTTGGTAAGTCCTCATTAATTGCTGTATTTAAAATACTTTTTATTGCAGCGAGATCCAATCGAAACGTTCGATACTCAAGAGGAAAAGATTTTCGTGGTGTACCTGTTTCTTCTATTTGCTCTTTCGATATGGTTTGCCAATAAGTAACCTGACCAAAAGATAAGGTACTAAAGGTCACGAACAGGAATAAGTAAATGTATTTCATTAATGGATGAATCACAGACGGTTTAACCGCACAGTTAATAATTAGAATGAATTGTCGCAGGAAAGAAAAGAGAACTCTAATTTAACCCGATTCTGAGTATAAATCAACGGGGATTACTAGTTTTTATCAATGATTTTTGAAAAACGCCTTTTTCAGTTATTAAATCAATAAA
>JAYSPU010000194.1:0-1703 GCA_043721935.1 Bacteroidota bacterium
ATTTCGATTAATCCCGATGCACATAGAAAAGAAGGGTATCATGATATGTACTATGGCGTTGGTGCAGCAAGGAAAGGCGGACTTACACGATCAATGACATTGAATGCACTATCGCTAGAAGCAATTGAAAAAAAGTTTGCAGAGAGGAAGAGATAGGATTTTAATGAATAATGATTGATGAATAATGAATAATGGATAATGATTGATGAATAATGAATAATGATTAATGCTTTCTGAGCGATTTTTTTAGCGAATCACGATTTCGCACTTAATTACTTTCCCAAGATTTATTTTCAGGCAATAAAAAACCGTAAGCTAAGATATACTTGAAGCTCAACTTCGAATTTCCATTTACGACATTCAAATCACAATTCAATGATAGGCGGAATATTGAGCGAAAATTTACGACACACCGCTGAATTAGCTTGCTGCTAAGCGGTATTCTGCCGGAGTTGTGAGTAAGCAATTAATATATAGGTAAAAAATATTCTTCACATTAAGTAATCACCTACACTTATGTTATATAAGAGCGAAATACCGTCGGAAGAATTGGTTTTATCATTGAAGAAATAATTTCAACAAGCTTCCGATAGCTATCGGAATCTACAATTTTTGCTGAGTGGCAGAAAAAATTCTGTATTTTGAATATTCAAAAGCGACAATATTTTATGAAAGAAGGCGAAAAGATTCAGAATGTTGAAGTAAATAAAATTTTAGCTAGTTCTGTCGAATTAATTTTTGGAGGCGAGAAGAAGAAATATACTAAATGAACAGACATCATTTTGTGAATTCCGGCCCATACTGAGCCACTCATTCCGGAACATATTGAGCCACCGATTCCGGTCCATGTTGAGCAACCTCTATTGAAAGGAGAATATTATTCCGGCGCATATTGAGCCACTCCGGCCAGTGACATTCCGGCATATTGAGCCACTTGTGGTGGTTTGGATTAGATGCAAAAAGCTTGTCGCTTTGTAGCCTAAAACCTACAAAGACTATGGTTGGAAAACCGATTAATATGCATCAAATAAAACAAGTCATCGAGCTTCTTACTAAGGGTTACAGCATACGATCAATTGCTCGCATGAGTGGTATTGCTCGCAATACGATTAGTGTTTATAAGCTACAGTTTGATTGCTGTAAACATTCATTCGAACAATTATTGCTATTGGATGATCAATCGCTGGTAGAGCTTCTTTTTAAAAAGAACGATGAAAGTCCTACTTCATCGGAGCGCCTGAATGATTTTGAAAATCGAATCGACTATTTTTTATCGGAGCTTCGGCGGCGTGGTGTTACCAGGCAGTTATTGTGGGATGAGTATCGCAATGATTTTCCTGAAGGCTACAGCTATTCTCAATTTTGCGAACATCTTTCAAAGGAATTGAAAATAAAAAATGCAGTCATGCATTTTACGCATCGACCAGGTGAACAGATGATGGTAGATTTTGCGGGGGATACGTTGAGTTACGTGGATCGTACTACGGGCGAACTTCACTCCTGCCAAGTATTGGTTTGTGTGTTGCCCTATAGTGCCACCACTCAATTTAATGAATGGAAAGAAAAAGTAACAGCAATGAAAATAGATGAATTTAACACCGTTCTAAACTCCATCGAATATCATTTAGACAACATTTTAAACTTCTTTGATAATAGAAGTACCAATGCCAATGCCGAATCTTTTAACTCAAAAATAAAAGGCT
>JAYSPU010000195.1:0-4817 GCA_043721935.1 Bacteroidota bacterium
ATGATTAGAAATTACCTAAAAGGAACGGCAGGAGATGCGATAAATGTAATGATGGCAGCAGCTGCGATGAACTTTAAACGGATAATGAACAAATGGACGCAGCAATTTATTTTTTGCTTTAAAAATTTGTTGGATGTTATCGCCTTTTATTATCAACGATTTTTAACTAGATCTCTGGAAAAGGCTTTTTGAGGGTCGACTAGTTAAGACAGATAAAATGAACCAAGAAAGAAAAGAACTGTCAATTTCCGATCTTGCTTCTGGAATTTATTTCGTTTCTGTAAAAGAAAGTATTGGTGCACCAATTCGGATCATCAAACTTTGAGTAGTAATATTCTGGTATTTATTCGAATGTTTATGATACAAAATATAATCGGGTACTGACTATTTCGCTTGGAGGTCTATGGCATCTTTGGAAAATACAAGAAGTCGCTGATAGCTTTCGCTAAGAGGGTTTTGGGTGATTCGCTATGGCTGGGTGTTTGCGGGAAACATTAAACACATTTTAAAAATTATCTCGATCGTAGCTTAATTTACTAATTGACTTTACAATCAGATCACATCGGCTTAGGACTAAAAGTGAAGTGAGATAAGGACTGCGTGTGAAGGCGAGTGAACGCGAAAGCGTTCTCTTTTTTATTTACATTGGTTGCATGGAACAAACACAAACTCTTTTAGGCTTAAATGCCAATTGGTGGAATGTCATTGCAACAAGTGTTGCATCCATTATTGCTATCATAGCATTTATCAAACTCCTAGATGACGGCAACGAAAATAGAAAAGCAATCATCGCTTTAAGTTCTATGGCCGAAGCGCAGAACACACAATTGAAATACGAAGAAATCGAAAGACGGCCCTGGCTAGTAATCAAAAATGACATAGCACATAATGGATTGCCTAACAACGCTTATGGTATAACCATTGAGAATCGTGGCGGTACTGCAGAGAATGTACAAATCGTTTCTCAAGACCCTGAAGTTCGGATCGTACCAGATAGATTTTCTAAAATTGAAAAAGGCCAAAGAGAAATTCTTCAATTTACTGCTCCTATGGACAGAAGAGTTCGCGAAATGCTTAGGCATCTTGTCTTCACTACTAATGATTCGCTGGGAAATAAATTTTCCCAAGAACTGATCCACATGTTGGACAGTCAGAATGAAATAACAAGACCTCAGAGAACAACATGAATAATCCGCTAAAGATAAAACGGCCTAATGTCGGGGATGTACTTTCTACAGAACTTGTGAAGCAACTCTTAGCTGATGGGATTATAGTGGATGGAAGAACTGGTGGCCTGCTGATCGGAGCAGAACATGATGAACCGGATGATCCAGAAATTGCAGGAGGAATTATGGTTATTCAAAAAGAAGGTGACAATTTTAAAATCAAAAAAGAATTTGAAGGTTTAGAATATTTACTCAACGCTTTTGCCGCAAATGAGAACGCAGAATTTCAAGCGGAAATAAACAACCCTGACGATCATAAGGATTTTTCAGAATACGAAATTCCAGAGGGAATTAAAACCATTGACCTCAAGCTTGATGATAAAAGCTACAAAATGAGGTCAAAAATTTTGCTTGTCGATTCTGTTATAGGAATGTCTCTTACTAATAGGGGATCAACAAAAAAACATCTTAATAAGTTAGATGATCTGAACCGCAAATATGGCCCATCGGTTTATCCACCGATATTCCCGTAAATTGTTGAAAATTTTATTATTACGCTGGTGGTAAACCTAATTGCCGACTTATCTTTATAGCACTTTGCAAACGCTGGTTAACACAACCCAATGTGGGACCCGCAGTTCCTAGCGGTAGAACGCGAAGCTTACTTTCAGGTGATCTAACGGATCACGAACTCGGTTGGTTGATTCGCCAAAAAGAACCCTCTCTGATAGTCGAGCACAACCTGCTGGAATTAGAGTGTGTAGAAAATCTAGGCTGCGTATCTACAACGCGGCCTTTTTTTATTTTTATTCTTTAAATGGAAAACCCATGTCGAAGATGATGCCATTAGATAGCCCAGAGTTTATTGCATCGGTAAATGCAATACCTTATCTGGGTTTATACAAACAAAAGTTGGAAGATTTCTTCCGAATAGATTTGACTGGAATGTCACAGGAGCAGATCAGTAAAGAGTTTATTGCAGCTGTTGGTGTGTTGCCACATATGGCAACAGGGATAAATCCGGCAATGATGAATAATCAGACATTCTACCGTGTACGAAAAGTCAGTGCAGGTAAGAAAAAGCCGGACTTAAATCTTGTAAGATCATTTTCTTATCCTGATCCCCATCTTATTGATAAAAATGGCAGGGCTAATATAAAGGATACAACTGTTTTCTATTGTTCGGACAGATTTAACACAGCTGTATTAGAAGTATGTCCTGAACCAGGAGACACATTATATGTTTCATTTTGGAATATGGATTGTGACAGGGATATTGTCTATAAAGGATACTTGCCTCATAAATCAATGAAGGATCGCAGTAGACTATACGAACTAGCTCTGAAAGATTTCAATCATTACCAACAGATGCTTATCGATCACAAAGTAGATCATAAGATGGAGCAACTAGTTTATATCTATGACGTGATAACTGAGGTATTTACAATGGGAAAGGAGCCCTACAATTTCTCGTCATATCTTGCACACTCAATGATGTACAACTATTTTGGAATTGACTTTCTGCTTTATCCGAGTCGTCAAACACAATTCACAGGGAACAACATGGCTATTCATCCAAATTTTGTAGATCAATTCATGACGCTTGAAAAAGTATACACTTTAGAGATAAAAGATGTGTCAATAAAAGTTGGCGGGGATTGTAGCATAAATATGTCATACGGAAAAGTCGGACATGTTCAAAAAACAAATATCCAATGGCTTCCTTTTACCATAGAAGAAAATGAAATAATAAAGAGAGCTTGCGACGAATCTTTTCAAGTAGATGCAAGAGCAGTTCCAAACAATTAGTAATTTTAAAAACAAATGATTTATCATGAAAGGAACATGTAAACTTTGCCTACAGGAAAATGTTGAGATGCACAAAGATTGCCACATAATTCCAAAATTTTTTTACAAAATGGGTGGTCTATTTAGCGAAGAGGCAACTATGTTTTATCCAGATTACAATACTGGGGAAGCAAACAAATGGAAGGTGAGCCCGAGTAAAAAGGGTGAATACGAACAATACATCTTCTGTACAAATTGCGAAAAACTCATAGGAAAATACGAGGACTATGCAGGAAAATTATTCGGAAACGAATTGAAGGATAAAATAACAAAGACAACTCTAAAAGATCCAGACGGTGTTGAATACTTACAATATGGAGATGTGGATTACAAGTACCTGAAGTTGTTTGTTTATTCTCTATTTTGGAGAGCGAGCATATCAACGAGGGAAATTTTTAGTTTGAAATTTGAAGAGAATGTAGAGGAGGATTTGCGTAAGGCAATTCTGACCGGCAATCCTGGCGCGTCTCACGCGTATCCCGTTAATTTCATCTTTCATTTGAGACCTAAATTTGCAAAAGCATTTCATTTATCTGCTCCTCAATTCGTAAAGAAAGGTCTTTATCATTTTTATCATAGCGGAGTCTTCTCATCAGGAATGATTATTGAGCTGGTGACGGATATTAGTTTGCATTACCCTGTGCTTGCAACGGCAATGAAAGAAAACAATTCTTATGATGTATTTGTCCTAAATGAGGAAGACTCATTTTTCCTCTACACAAAAACTCTGCGTCCGCATGATATAAGCGATGATGAGATAGAGGCATTCCGGATTAAGTTTCAGAACGATAATAAGTCAAAAGGAGAATATTACTTAAAGAAAACTGCATCTATATATGATAATCCTCCGTTGGGTTATCTAAAGAATAGACAAAGGTCTGAGCCCAATAATTAGCAGCGGTTCGTTGTCTTTTTCTTATAAGTAATTATGTCCCTATTTTAACGTCCGATTCAAGTAATGGATTTTTGTTTTAATAATTCATGAACTTCAATCTAGACATAATATTGTCAGTCGTTATTGTGTTTCAATTGCAAGATGTTTCGTAAAGAAAATTTCGCAACTGCAATTTATCTGGTGACTTTTGTAATTGTTACAGCAAAGTTGTTAAGGGAGATTGCGAAAGTTAATTCTGTCATCCATTCCTCTTACCAACAATCCACACTCGATAACAATATCCAACTTTCCAGCCAGCCCATTGCACCCGTCACCCCGCCCATGTATTCTCGCAGGAAAAAAGACATGGACGCATTCGAACAAATCATTGGCCAGCTTCTGGTGGAAGAAAAGTATTGGGTTAGACATTCAGTAAAGATTGATTTAACTCCTGAAGAGAAAAGAACCATCAACAAACCATCCACACCAAGACCTGAGATTGATATAGTGGCATATAACACAACATCAGATACAATTTACCTGCTTGAGGTGAAGTCTTATCTGGATAGTCCCGGTGTTGTTTATGAGCATGTAGCTATTTCACAAGACGAACAGTCAGGTCGGTACAAGCTGCTTACAGCAAAAAACTACCGGGAAACACTGGCGAAACGGCTGCTTGCGGATTGGTGCAAATCCGGGCACATCCGGAAAAGTACAAGGATTTCATTTGGGCTTATCGCCGGTAAAGTGTACCGGAATAGAGAAGATGAACTCCGGAAATACTTTGAAATGCAAGGCTGGTTATTCTGGGGTCCGGCAGAAATCAAAAACCGGATTCTACGGCTGTCTGAAAAGGGATATGAGAATAATGCGGTAACGATTGCTGCTAAGATCTTAACCAGGAGTTAAGGATACTGGAACTTCGGTTT
>JAYSPU010000196.1:0-3049 GCA_043721935.1 Bacteroidota bacterium
CCTCTGTAATCAGGATCGGTGAGAGTGTTTACTGAAACAGAACCGCGATACCGACGTCCGTTTAAAACAAAATCGCGCGGCAGCAATACATATTGCGATGCTACCTTTTTTTCATCTACAGCAATTTGAATCAATGCTTCACCCCCCGGATTCAACACATATTCCCAACCCAGATAACCCGACTCGCAAATCTCACGATCAGCATACGTCGTTTTGGTCAGATCAATCAACCGACCGAAATTCGGATCATCAAAGGTGTTGAGCTGTATGTTACGTTTTTCTTTCATTGATTAATTTGTGAAATAATTCTGAGTAGCGATTAATAATTATCGGCCACGTGTAAGACTGTTGCCAGCGTTGATAAGATTGTTGTTTTTTTCTCAACCAATCTTTCTCATCAATATTTTGGTTGAGTAAGATCGACAATTCTCCTGCATTTTTCCAATAGAATTGTTTATTCTCTGTCACTTCTTTGTTAAATTCATTTTCATGACAAAAACATACAGAAGAAGCAGCCATTGCTTCTACAAGCGATGGATTTGTCCCTCCGACCCGATGACCATGAATATAAGCAAATGCACTTTTTCTTAATGACATCAAAGCCTTTTTATCGTAAATGGCACCGGTATAAATTATCTGATTGGAATCCACAGTGATTTGTCTGGTATAGGCGGTTGACAATTGTTCAGTAGTAATCACTAATTTTTTACTGCCTGTGTATTGTCGAAATGCTTGTAGAATAAAATGCAGATTATTCTCCGGAACCATCCGGCCAACAACATGAAAGTATTCGTTTTTTTGCAAACCATATTTCGCAAGAATTGAATCATCTACCTCGCTTACTTCATCAGCTCCATAAGCAATCACAGATATTTTCTCTTTTGGAGTTCTTAGAACATTAATCCAATAAACTGCCACTACCGGAGAATCAGCTACCAAATGCAAACCGGAAGCAACTGCGAATCGTTGCGCAAGTCTGACATACGCTTTTTTGATGAAAGAAAAATTTGCCCGTAAATGTTCTAATCCGTCGACATTCGTAATTACTTTTCCATGCAAAGCAGTCATGAACGGATAAAACAATGCACCACCAACACCACACGATAAAATCAAGTCATGGTCATTAACCAGTTTTAATGAATCATAATAATATCCAACGGGATTTGATTTTTTATCATAGCGGGAATAAATCATATTAACACCATTTACTTCATGCTTTGGATGCGATTTACCATTGACAACAGTAACATAAAATCCGTCTGCAGCTAAACCAATGCACAGTTTTTCCACAAAGGTTTCAAATCCTCCGTAAGCAGCAGGAATTCCACGGGCACCGATGATGGCAATTTTCAATGACATTTGTCTAATATTTTTTCAGCAGCATTGCTCCAATCGTGATGCTTGATTAAGAAATCCTTTCCACTCTGAATTTTATTCTCGCGAAAAGAATCGTTTCGCATTTCTAAAATAGTATTTACAAGAGATTCAACAGAACCGGATGAGAATAAATATCCGTTCACATCATCCTGAATTATTTCCTTATTGGGTAAAAGATCAGAAACAACAACCGGTAATCCGTATGATAATGCCAGCATCAAAACACCACTCTGGTATATTTTGAGATACGGTAAAACTATTGCATCAGCTTTGTTAAAATAAATGTGTCGTTTTTCGTCAGTGACAAATCCTTCTTCAAATTGAATTCGGTCTTGCAATTCCAAATCCATGATTTTTTTGCGAAGCACATTTGCATTTACATTCCGAACTCGTCCTGCAATGATTAAATGAATATCATCAGGCAATTGTTTCATGGCTTCAATCAGGAGATCAATTCCTTTGCTTGGTTTTATCATTCCAAAAAACAAAAGCGTAAACAATGTCAATGATTTATTAACTTCCGAATCTTTAATCGCAGAAAATCTTTCGGGAACATCTAAAAAATGTCCATGAGGAAAAATGGTAAGCTCACCTTTTGTTCCTGTCAGCCGAATCAATTCCTGTTTTGAAAATTCATTATGTAAAAACACTTCGTTTGCTTCAGTAAGAATTTTTTCAGCATAAACGTTGTCATTTTCAATTAGACTTTCAACATCATGAACAATTACAAAAACTTTCAATTCTTTTCGTTTTGCTCGTCTAATCAACCGATAAGTAATACCCGAAAAATTAAAAACGTGTAATAAAACAACATCAACTTTTTTTCTTTTACAGTACTGCAACACCCGATTAAACTGAATCAGAAATTGAATCATCGTAACGGGATTTGAAAAACTTCCGGCCGGAAAACAATTGACAAAAGAAGCATTTGAAAAAGATGACTCGTCGAAGTTACTATACACTGTCACCTCAGCACCTTTCTTAGCCAATGCAGTTGCCAGTCCGCGATCGTAATCATTCATCCCGGCTTTTTTTCCTATGTAATCAAGAATGGCAATATGAGGCATCATTCAATAATATAAACTCTTAGTATTTATTCCTGCTATTTCCAATCCGGTAATTGACGATCAAGAAGAGACTGCAATTTAATCAGATCTTCTTTGTAATAATTTCTCAGATAATTTCTTTCTTCAGAAGTCATTTCGGTTTCTTCATCAGAAGCATTCATCCGGATTAATTTTTCTTTTAACGTTAACCTCCAGGATGCAGGAAGCAACTTAAGCAATTTAAACTTGAGTTTACTTTCTGCGGAAACCATTCGACTGAAAAGAACAGATCTTGGTTTTGAAGATGCGTTTGAGTTTCTGACTTTTTTAAAGTTGAATGAATCATCCACGACTAAAAACCTGCAAATAGAAGCCAGCACATTTTCCGGATTCGTTTTAAAGTCGTCATAGAATAAGATCTGAACGTTTTTAAATTTTTCCAGATAGTGCTTTACCTGTTCATAATACAAACCTCGCTCCGCATAGAAATAATCGAAGCTGTAATTTTTCTGTTTCCGGTCTTGTTCAATTTTCAATGCATCCATGAAAGAAAGCGACTCGCGTCCATCTCTGACTTTCCATTTGTATTGTGAATACGCCCGTTCGATCGGATTTCGCAAAATGAT
>JAYSPU010000197.1:0-3763 GCA_043721935.1 Bacteroidota bacterium
TGATTAAAGATATCGTTTTCGGAATTTTCACTCTTGGTGTCTGGTTCCTTTTAAAAACCAAACCCGGTCAGCGTAAGAGTGTCGTGAGAGAATGGGGAGATGCGATCATCTTTGCTGTGATTGCTGCTACTATTATCCGGACATTCTTCATTGAAGCCTATACCATTCCAACTCCTTCCATGGAAAAATCACTGCTTGTTGGTGATTTTCTTTTTGTCAGCAAAGTGAGTTATGGTGCACGAATTCCGAATACACCTCTCTCCTTTCCTTTTGCCCATCATACGATGCCTTTAGTGGGTGGCAAATCGTATCTAGAATGGATTAAAATCGGTTACCATCGTTTACCGGGTTTTGGACATTTGAAACATGGTGATTGTGTAGTATTTAACTGGCCTGCAGAAAACGAAGGTCGTCCGGTAGATAAAAAAGAAAACTACATTAAACGTTGCATCGGTCTTGCCGGTGATACCATTGCCATTGTAGGCAGAGAAGTTTATTTAAACGGAGTTAAATCTGAACTGCCACAATATTCTCAATCCTCTTATCACGTCATCACAGATGGCACCGGATTCAGCGATAAGGCTGTTTCCAGACTCGGTCTTCGTGGAGATACATTATCACCATATGAATTCAATTATCATTTGACACGAAAAGAAGCGGATGAAATTAAAGGTTTTGGTAATGTCAAACAGATTGAGGCAAACACTGTTCCTGCAAATTACTTCCAACCGTTTATTTTTCCATTCGAATCAAGACTCAATTGGAATGTTGACAATTTCGGACCGCTTTGGATTCCTAAAAAGGGTGTGACTATTAATCTAGACTCAAAC
Source organism: Bacteroidota bacterium (assembly GCA_043721935.1). Classification (GTDB taxonomy): domain Bacteria; phylum Bacteroidota; class Bacteroidia; order AKYH767-A; family 2013-40CM-41-45; genus JADKIH01. Next base: position 831 of record JAYSPU010000197.1, read on the forward strand.
AATCTTGCATTTTATCGGAAGTGTATTACCGATTATGAAGGAAATAAACTCGAAGAAAGAAACGGTGAAATATTAATCAATGGAAAGCCGGCAACGACTTACACTTTTAAAATGGATTATTATTTCATGATGGGTGATAATCGTCACGATAGTGCCGATTCACGCTTTTGGGGATTTGTACCGGAAGATCACATCGTTGGAAAGGCCGTCTTTATCTGGATGAGTTGGGATACCGATGGAACATTCCTAAGCAAAATCAGATGGAAGCGATTGTTTCATACCATTCCTTCTGTCTAAGCAATTTTTGTTCAGCTTAATCAGGATTTCAGTTCCGTTAGAAAACGTAGCGTGTCTACTCCATCAGCATAATCTGAAAGTTCAGGAGATTGCGTTTTACCAAAAGGTAAACTGATTGCATTTAATTCTTTCGACTCAAATTTATTTGCAGATGTAGCGATGCATTGCAACTGATCTTTTTTTCCAAGAAGTTCATTTTCCAGTTGCTCTTTACCGTCGTAATACTCGTAATGAAGAATTGAAACCGGAGACGGAATGGAGCTTTCTTCCCGAACAATTAAAAATCCATTTTGCAAAAAAGGAATTTGCTTCAATAATAAAACAGAATTATTGTATTCAAAATTGTTCATGTATTTATGCATAGACATAACTTCATTGAAACAGAACACCGATTCGAAAAGGTCATTGAAAATATAATCATGTGGCACGTACACCTTTGAAATATTACGGCAACCTAATCCGTAATAAGTAAAAATGTCTTCGCCCAATGCCGTCAGTTCTTCCTTCGTTTCATTTCCATTCAGAACACCGATACCATTTCTATTCATTCGAATAATATTCGGATACTTAGAAAAGTAATAATCGAAATAGCGAGCTGAATTATTACTTCCTGTTGCAATTACTGCATCAATTTCTTTTAATACAGGAAGGAAAAGAATACGATCCACCAGCTTTGGTTCAGCCTTGATTAATAACCTTGCTACAAAAGGTAAGAGCGTCGAATCATTGCTTGCATTTTTCCCAACGTAATCATGCCCGCTTAAAACGACTGTTAACAGATCATGCAAACCAACTAAAGGAATATTTCCGGCATTGATCACTCCTACTTTCAAATTTGTGTGGTCAGAGGCAATTTCATACTGATCAGCCCATTGATTGATCTTTTCCGCTGTCAGAATACGACTCCATTCACGAAAAGCCCTATCGATAGATTTAGGTGTAAACCAGGGATTTAAACTATTGGATTGAGCAACAACTGATGTAAATTCCTGTTGGAGTCCTGAATCAGCTGTTCCATTCATCAGTGATCGGAAGTTATTCCCTAATTCAATTATAGCTTGAATCCGGTTGTGTTTTAATGGCATTTTTAAAAAAAAATTATCGTTAGGAATGCAACAAAGTTATGAAAAGTAGCTTGATGGTTTTGAAATGAACTTTTTCTACTTATTTTTGTTCCATTCCTTTTAATTAAACCCTGAAAACGAACTCCAATGGCTATAATGATCACCGATGAATGCATCAACTGTGGTGCATGCGAACCAGAGTGTCCAAATAATGCAATCTATGAAGGCGGCGCAGAGTGGCGTTTTTCAGACGGAACATCAATAAAAGGAATGTATAAACGTATGGATGGCAACGAAGTAGATGCCAGTGCTCCACAAGTACCGGTGTCCATGGATGTTTACTTCATTGTTACTGATAAATGTACAGAGTGCGTCGGTTTCCATGATGAACCACAATGTGCATCTGTTTGTCCCGTTGACTGTTGTGTTGATGATCCTGACTTCCGTGAGTCTAAAGAAGATTTACTCGGTAAAAAAGAGAAAATGCACGCATAATTAATTGTTCATAATATTCCCAAGCCGCAAGACGTTAAACATCCTGCGGCTTTATTTTTACCGGCATGAGGTACTACTATCTTCTTTTCATTTCTGTTCTCCTAACCTGCTCGGCAATGAATATACATGCAGCTCCGGGAGGAAAAGATACGCTGAGTAAAACGATACGTATGATTCAGCGTGGTGAAAATGATAGTTTGCGTTTTGCCGCCAATCAATTTCTGACGGATACTTTTTACAAAATCATTTCTGTTGACAGTTCCTTCTCTGCTTTGTTTACTGATTTTAGTAATATTTCTATTCTGATGGATCCGGATAAAAAAATCCGAATCTGTACATGGACAGTTCCAAGTTTTGACGGAGAGCATTATTCTTATTTCGGATTTTTACAAGTACGTGATGATAAAAAAAAGATTTTTAGAACGATTACATTAAGCGATAGTTCATCAACTCTTTTAAAACCCGAATCAGAAAAACTGACTCCGGACAGGTGGCTTGGTGCAGTATATTATACAATGATACCTGTAGAACAGAAAAACAAAACCTACTACACCTTACTTGGTTGGAAAGGAAAAAATAAAAAGGTGACACAAAAAGTAATTGAAATATTATTCATCGAGAAGAATACTATCCGATTTGGAATGCCTCTAATAAAAATGGGCTCTGTTTATAAAAGCAGAGTTATTTATTCTTTTAATTCGGAAGCTGCTATGGCTTTGCGATACGAGAAGAATAATTCCCGTATTGTTGCTGATCATATTGCAGGAACCAATAACAAAGTTGCTGATGATAGTACTCCCTTTTTAAATGGTCCCGATGGAAGCTACGATGGATTTTATCTCAGTAAAAACAAATGGATTTTTTCACCAGATGTGGATGTTCATACAGGTGCTAAAAAACCGAAGAATATTCCTGCGCCGATAAAGGATAGTGAGATGAAGGGGAGTGATCAGCGATGAGCGATGGGAGAATGCGATCAGCGATGAGCGATCAGAAATTGAAGGAAGTATAAAGAATCTTTAAATTATCCAAAAAAAAATCGTAGAACAAACTCTGGAATACCTAATACTAAATACA
>JAYSPU010000198.1:0-4314 GCA_043721935.1 Bacteroidota bacterium
ATAAATGAAATCAAAATTAAAGGAGCAATACTGAGAGGTTTATTTACCTTAACCAGATCTACATTGAGATTAACGGTATCTCCGAAACGAATTTTTTGCAATTCAATATAACTGTTGATGTAATCGAGTTCATTTTCAAGACTTACCTTTTCAGCCAGGGCTTCGCTTGTTACATATCTCATCATTCCGGATAATTTAACAATTGCAGCAGAAGTATTCACAGCTTTTTCTTCAATAGAAAGCGAGTAAACTGAATTCAAGGTATTAAAAAGAAAGTGCGGATTGATTTGAGCTTTTAGGTAATTTAACTCTGTACTCATTTTTTCTTTTTCAAAACGTCTCCATTTCTGAGCAATTTTTATCAACAACACCAATGCGAAAACAAAAGCAAATAAGTAAATATTTCGGCTGACCTGCATGACCATACCCGGATTACTGAAAAAACCAAAACCTCGATGATGATGACCACGTGGATGATCATTGGCATGTTCATGAATTTCTTTATTCATGTGATGCACCCTTTCCATATGTCCAGGAAATTTAAAGTAGAAAGGGATGAGAAGTAAGACCAATAATAGAAATCCAACAGAGTACATGGAGAACAATGCGTATTTCTTTTTAAAAAAAAACTGAGGAACTAATACGAAAAAATTTACATAGAAATATAGAAGCAGAATAATCTGCGAAAAAACCTCTGTTCTCCCCATTGGATTGTGCAGAATGCGGTCAATAAATGGAAAATCAGGACTTCCCAGGAATGGAAAAGACAAAAAAGCAGCTCCAAAAAGAAAATGAATAAGTATATTGTACCGATTGTTTTTTGTCAAAACAGGAGTCTATTTACTGATCTGTGAAGAATACCTACGAAAGTGTTTGCAAAGTCAATCTTTCCATTTCAGATTACCAATTCATTAACCGCAAAGTAAGTTCATTGACCGCAAAGTAACTTAAATTACCACCATAAATTCTTATTGTTGCCGCTTCACATTGAACTGGATGCTTTTTTGAATCAATCGTATGCCGGAATAAAAGACATTAAACTTGGAAACGGTTATGCAGATCCTTCGTTGATCAGAGAACCACTGGCCTATTCTATTCTTGGGAATTACATGGATTGCCCCAGAAGCAATTTTGCACGACTTTATATCAATGATGTATATATTGGTTTATATGCAAACGATGAAAGTATTGGAAAAAGTTTTTGTTCTTCACATTTCGCTTCTTCTACCAATACATTTGCAAAATGCAATCCGCTTGTAAATCCGGGTCCGACGACGAAAAGCAGTTTACGTTACATCAATAGCGACAGCACAACCTATAGAAATTATTATGAAGTAAAATCTACTTATGGTTGGAATGAACTTATTAACCTTTTCGATACAGTTACAAATCAATCAGGATCTATTGAATCAATAATGGATATAGATCGAGCCGTGTGGATGCTAGCCTTTAATAATGTGCTTATTAATCTGGACAGTTACTCAGGTGTTTTTTGCCAGAACTATTATATATACAAAGACAACAACAACCGATTCAATCCTATTGTTTGGGATTTGAATATGGCTTTCGGCGGATTTCCATTTCTTGGAAGCGGAAACACAGGCATGGGCGGATTAACCATTCCGAACATGCAGCAGTTAGCCTATAATGTTCATGCAACGGATCCATACTGGCCATTGATCAATGCAGTCTTTAACAATGCAACGCTGAAACGAATGTACATAGCACATATGCGTACCTTGTTGAATGAAGAATTCGCTTCGAATAAATATCAAGTGGCAGCTTCTACTTTACAAACATTAATAGATACGGATGTCTTAGCTGATACGAATAAATTTTTTACTTATACAGACTTCCAAAATGCAATGACACAGAACACAGTAAATGGAAGTTACTCTGTTCCGGGAATTACAACCTTAATGGCATCACGCGCTTCCTATTTACAAGGAACACCGGAATTTCAGACTGTACCACCGGCAGTTTCTAATATTACACCAAGCAATACGAGTCCGGTTTTTAATTCTCAGGTGACAATTACAGCAACGATCATTGATCCTTCTGTTATCACTGCTTATCTTGGATATAGATTCAACACATATGATCGCTTTATTAAATTGCCCTTGTACGACGATGGCTTGCATAACGATGGAGCAGCAAATGATCAGGTGTACGGTGCAACTTTTCAGATGACAGGATATCAGGCACAATACTATATCTATGCAGAAAACAACTCAGCCGGAATTTTTTCTCCTGAGAATGCTGAATATCGCTTTCATGTATTAACATCTTCTGTTCAGACAGCAGCAGCCGGACAAATCGTTATCAATGAATTTTTAGCAATCAATCAGGCAGATACAGTTGATGAAAGCAATCAACACGAAGACTGGATTGAATTATACAACCTAAGTAATGTACCGCTTAATATGGACGGATTATTTTTGAGCGACGATTATAACAATGCACAGAAATTTGCCTTTCCATCCGGAACAATTATAAATGCAACTGACTACCTGATGATTTGGGCCGATGAAGACATTTCCGCTTCCACTCCGTCTAATTTGCATTGCAATTTTAAATTATCCGGAAGTGGTGAGCGAATTATATTGAGCAACATTAACGGAGACGTATTAGACAGTATAAGTTTCGAAGCAGCTACATCAGATATCAGCACCGGTCGTTGCCCGAATGGCACCGGAACATTTATCGCTCTGGAAAACACAACATATAAAGCAGCAAATTGTCCGGTTGGAATTGAAAGCATTCGATTACCTGATTTTACTGCAGCACCTAATCCGTGTACAGATTTTGTCATCATAAAACCTGCTGATACAAAATCACATACACTGACTTTATCAACGCTTCATGGGCAGAAACTTTTTATACAAAACTTTTCAGGAGAAAAAAGCATATCAACTGCAGAGTTAAAATCAGGTATTTATTTTTTATCCGTCGATGGTAAAACGATCAAATTAAATGTGCAGCATTAAAATGAAAAGTAAGTACTGACCAGTAAACCGGAATTATATTGAAATACATTCCTGCCATATACTTCACGACCTAACTGCAATGTTTGATTAAGAAATCCGGCTTCAATACGAAAGAAATTATTTAATCGATATCCGATTAAGACAGCAAATCGATTCTGATCAAAAACATTTTCCTGCACATTTTTTCCGAATCCAATCATGATTTCATCAAAGGCAGTCAGGTATGGAGTATGATCAGCCATTGATTTTCCTTTCAAAGGAATTTGCATACGGAGTTGGTAACGAATTCTGTTTACAAAAAAATGATCATCTATTGAAGTAGAAACACTGCTTTTGTAACGACCAATAAACCGCTGCTCTAACATGATACGGTGAGTCAAATCTACGATTCCTGTTTTTGTAGAAATAGATATTGCTTCGAAAAAACGATACTCGCTAAAATACCGAGCGGCACTTTGAATTGGAATGGTGCCGTATGGATAGGTATCAATGTAAGCATATCCCACTCGAATAACTACTGCAGGTTTCACATTGTAATGCAAAGCCACACGTGACAAATTTTGCTGACTCGATTTTATCAGTTCAACACGCCTCAATTGAAACTCTCCATTCACACTCAACTTAGGAGTCAATTTCACAATTGCATTTGCTGAATACCAGCCGATGGTGTTGAAATTGGAGATACGGGTGTTTTGTGCAAATACTTTTGAATGGACGTTCAGAAAAAAAAGAACTGCACATATTGCAATTTGAACAGATGGAATTGATTTCAACATATAAATATTAAATTTATTTTTTTAAGGTTGGTGATTAACATATAATTAATTGACAATAAAATGACAGGACTGCAAAATAGGACAGACGCCATTTGAAACGAGACTTACCTACGGCTTCTTCCACCAAATCCCAATACACCCAAAAGAGAACGTGTAATCATGGTTGCTGCCGTTCTACCTGCACTTCGAACAAGCGGATTATCTAAAATGCTTTTCTCTTTTGAAGCACTTTTAGCTTCAATTTTATCAGCCTTCTCTTGTTCGACTTTTTGCTTAGCTAATTCTGATTCGGCGTGAGCAGCAGCGATTTTTTTATTCAAAATTTCATAGGCACTTTCTGAATCAATAGTATCGTTGTATTTACTTAACAAATCCGACATCATCACTAGGTTTTTTACTTCTTGTTCTGACAGAATATCCATACGACTTTGCGGCGCTCGTAACATGGTATGAACCAAAGGCGTTGGAATTCCTTTTTCATTCAACATAGTAATAAATGCTTCGCCGATTCCTAATTGAGTAAGCAATTCATCTACATCGTAATATTCTGT
>JAYSPU010000199.1:0-9559 GCA_043721935.1 Bacteroidota bacterium
CCTCATTGGGCAACCTGGGAGGTATTCGATGAATTGGAAAAGAAAGGCTTGATCATGTACGGTCAGATGACAGCAGGTTCATGGATTTACATCGGTTCACAGGGAATTGTGCAGGGAACCTACGAGACGTTTAATTCGGTGGCAGATAAACATTTTGGTGGAAGCTTAAAAGGTAGACTCTCAGTAACAGCAGGATTGGGTGGAATGGGAGGAGCTCAGCCGCTTGCAATTACAATGGCTGATGGAGTTTGTCTGGCAGCTGAAGTGGAAGAGTGGAGAGCGTTAAAAAGAGTGGAAACCCGTTATCTGGATTTTGTTGAACACGACGTTGACAAGGCCATCAACCTGGCATTGGATTTCAAATTAAAAGGTGAAAATAAATCGATCGGAGTTATTTGTACGGCTGTAAAATTATTGACGCGTTTAAAAGAACGAAACATTATTCCTGATGTTCTTACTGATCAAACATCTGCTCACGATCCGCTTGTTGGTTATTTACCGGAAGGATTGACAGTTGAAGAAGGAAATGTATTGCGTGAATCGAATCCGAAACAATACATTGAAATGAGTTATACTTCCATGGCTCAACATGTTGAATTAATGTTGGAGTTTCAGAGGATGGGTGCTGTAACGTTTGATTATGGTAACAATATCCGTCAGCGAGCCTTTGAGAAAGGTGTAAAAAATGCATTTGATTTTCCGGGATTTGTGCCTGCTTATATCCGTCCTCTTTTTTGCGAAGGCAAAGGACCTTTTCGTTGGGCAGCATTATCGGGTGATCCGAATGACATTGCAGAAACAGATAAAGTTATTCTCGAATTGTTTCCTGAAAATAAATCCTTACACCGTTGGATGAAAATGGCAAAAGAGCGAATCGCTTTTCAAGGATTACCATCGCGGATTTGCTGGTTGGGAATGGGAGAAAGAGAGAAAGCCGGATTAGCATTCAATGAATTGGTTCGCAAAGGAATTGTAAAAGCACCAATTGTCATTGGACGCGACCATTTAGATACAGGTTCAGTTGCATCACCAAACAGAGAGACAGAAGCGATGTTAGATGGAAGTGATGCTATAGCAGACTGGCCAATTTTGAATGCATTGATTAACACAGCCGGCGGTGCCAGTTGGGTTTCATTGCATCATGGTGGCGGAGTTGGAATGGGATATTCTATTCATGCCGGAATGGTAATCGTAGCCGATGGTACAGCGGATGCTGAGCGAAGATTAAAGAGAGTTTTACATAATGATCCTGCAATGGGAGTAATCCGTCATGCAGATGCCGGATATGACATTGCAAAAGACACCGCTCGTCAATTCAGACTGAACATCAAAGACCGGCTAAAATAGTTGGATTGATAGTTGTATTTCAATTTCCACAATCCACATCCGTTTTATTACTTACCTGAATTCATTGTAGAGAATCATGAAAATAAAATCCGTTTCAAAAACCTGGCTAGCCGTTTTTTTTCTGTTAATCATTGGATTAAATGCCTGTGAAAAAGATACCACGACAGATCCTACAGTAAATGATAGAGATAAATATTTAGGTGTATGGCAGGGAACTTCAACCGGTCCGAATGGAACACGAAATTTCAATATGAATTTTACGGCTTCGAATAGTGCACCGGAACAAATTCTAATGTCCAATTTTGATGGTGCCGGTACAAACACTTTTATCGCAGCCAATGTAAGCGGAAGTTCTTTTTCTATTGTACGTACGCTCGTAAACGGAGAATACATTGCTGGTTCAGGAACATACAATTCGAATAATACGCTTGCTTTTTCATTTACTGTAGACGATGGACAGACGGTTGAAAGCAGAACAGGTACAGCACGTCGTTAAAAAAGTTGAAAGGCAGATCTGTTTAACTTAAACTAGCTCAGCAATAATCGTTTTCCCACCAACTACTTTTTGTTCCAGATTGACTTTTATTTTTGCGTCCAGCGGTAAAAAAAGATCAACACGCGAGCCGAATTTAATGAAACCCATTTCTTCGCCTTGTTTTACCATCCAGCCTTTTTTCGGATAACATACAATTCGTCTTGCAAGCGCGCCTGCAATCTGACGCATTAAAATAGAAACGTTAGCACTGTTTTTTATCACCACCGTTGTACGTTCGTTTTCTGTAGACGATTTCGGATGCCATGCTACTAGGTATAAACCCGGATGATATTTTTCAAACGTAATTTCTCCACTCACCGGATAACGGTTGACATGAACGTTAATAGGTGACATGAAAATGGAAACCTGAATCCTCTTGTCTTTAAGGAATTCTGTTTCTTCAGTCGGTTCGATAACAACCACTTTTCCATCGGCAGGACAAAGAATCACTTTATCGTTGCGTACAATTTTCCTCGAAGGGTGACGGAAAAATTGAAGAATGGTTAAGAAGAATAAACCGGAGAATATAATCACACCAATTTGAATGGATTGATATTGCTGATTTAAAAAATGATCTGCTGCAATGTTAAGTGCAACAAGGAAAAGCACAGTAATGATTAAAGACGCGTAGCCTTCTTTGTGAATGGTCATGGGATTGATTATAGGCGGCTAAAGGTAAAAAAAATAGTGTTGGGTAAGCCTGAATGGTTAACTGCCTAGTATGAAAGGCAATATGTTCAGGCAAACATTTCCAGATAAAAAAATACGAATGGAACGGAGATGAATAATCCATCGAAACGGTCTAAAAAACCTCCATGTCCGGGAAGCATTGTCCCCGAGTCTTTTACGTGCAGACTTCGCTTGAACATTGATTCAACGAGATCACCCAATGTGCCGGTAACGACGATGATCAGTGATATTATTATCCACTGCATCATTGAATATGTTGTGAAATACTTAGAAAGGATAATGGCTACAATAGCAGCCAGTACAATTCCTCCGAAGAATCCTTCCCAGGTTTTTTTAGGAGAAATGCGTTCAAACAATTTATGTTTTCCCAGTTTTTTTCCTGCGAAATAAGCACCTGTATCACTTGACCAGAGAAGAAAGAAAAATCCCAGAATGTTCTGATAATTATATTCACTGCTGTGAGAGAATGCCATCAGATAAAAAAGAAACAAAGGAAGAGTGATGTAAAATATCGGGAGCAGTGTATAGGAGATATTGGTAAAAGGCTTTTCAGATTTCGTATACAACTCTCGTATAAAAACAAAAAAGGGAAGAATTAGCAGTAGTTTGAGCAAGTCGATTGTAATGCTAAATCCGGAATTTAAAATAGGAGGAAGAAACACGACAATGCTGATGACGATTCCAAATGCTATTTGCGGACGAATGCCATCTCCTTTACAGAGACGAAAAAACTCGATCAACGACATGATGCATATAAACAACACCAATAGCAGAAAAGTGAATTCACCATAAACGATTGCTCCGAAGACCAGGGAAGCGCCGATGACTCCGGTGATGATACGTTGTGTGAGATTGTTCAAAGTTGTTCTTGTTCAATGATGACACGGGCTAAAATAGCATCTTCAGGTTTAACGAAGATTTGTATTTCACCGATTGAAATATACGATGAATCTTTTTTATTTACAGCAACAGAATCTATTTCATTGTCAGCCAACACAGCTCGGATTATTTCCGCGCGATAGTCCTGGTCTGTTGTAAAAATACATTCCCAATTGTTCATTGTGCAGAATCGTCGACCAAAAAGACAATGATGTCACGTGGTCCGTGAGCAGGTGTTACCAATGTTTTTTCAATGTCAGCAGTCCGGCTCGGTCCGGTTAAGGCAGCAATCATGGAAGGAATCTGATCGCCGTATTTATTCTTGATTAGATTCAACGCATCTTTTAACTCAGGGACAATTTGCGAACAGTAGGCTTTTATAATGTGAGTCGTTGGAACTACAAATAGTTTTCTGCCTGAACCTTGCTTTGAAGAAATGATTACGCTACCCAATCGTGCAACCAATGCTTCACAGGAAGTAATACTTACCATTCCTTCAGGATAGTAATTGCTTTCGTTTGTGTATGGAAATTCAACCTGATCCAAGAGCGCGGTGATTTCTTTTTCCCGAGCATAAAATTGTTTCCATTTATTTTCCCGGGCAAGAGTAGTTAATTGATCCAGAAAGTCTACATCGTTATCACAAAAGATAAATTGTCCACCGACCTTTGTGAACGCCATAGCAAATTGTTCTTCCCGCGTTTCTTCAACGCCTGCATATACATTCTTATCCCAATCAATAGACGGAAACCGTTGCGGACTCTTATGAATAAGAGCCTGACGAATTTTCTTAAGAATTTTTTCTTTCGAAGTATATTCCTGCATTGTAATTTAAGAAGAAGGTTGTGTTGTCGAAGATTGATTTTCGCTCGAAGGAGGTAGAACAATAGTTGGAATAGTTTCATTCGTTGGGCCATTTGTTCCAATGAAATGAGCCATTTCACTTTTGTCAGCCCATTTTCTTTTTCCAAAAATGGTTTCCAGATCTTCTTTGAAGAGAACTTCCTTTTCTAACAATCGTCCGGCAAGGATGTGTAGTTCTTCCTTGTGTTCGAGAAGTAATGCTTTTGTTCGTTCGTATGCCTCATCGATTAGCTTTTTTACCTCTCCATCAATCAACATAGCAGTATGCTCACTATATGGTTTGCCAAATGTGTATTCCTGTTGGCCGGAAGAATCATAAAAACTAATGTTTCCGATTTTTTCGTTTAGTCCGTATATCGTAACCATAGCATACGCTTGCTTGGTTATTTTTTCAAGATCACTCAATGCGCCTGTCGATATTTTCCCGAAAACAATTTCTTCCGCTACACGACCACCGAGCGCTGCACAAATTTCATCCATGATTTGCTCTGTTGTCGTAATGGATCTTTCTTCCGGTAAATACCAGGCTGCACCCAATGAATTACCTCTTGGAACAATCGTAACCTTTACCAATGGATGTGCATATTCCAACAACCAACTGACAGCAGCGTGACCGGATTCATGGTAAGCAATGACTTTCTTCTCTTGCTGAGAAATGATTTTATTTTTCTTTTCAAGTCCGCCGATGATACGATCGATAGCATCCAGAAAATCTTGTTTTTCAATAGCGGTTTTATTATTTCTTGCTGCAATTAAAGCTGCTTCGTTACAAACGTTAGCAATATCAGCACCGGAGAAACCGGGCGTCTGACGTGCTAAGAAATCGATATCAAGTGCTATGTCGATTTTCAATGGCTTTGAATGTACAAGGAAAATTGCTTTACGACCATTCAAATCCGGAAGCTCAACATAAATTTGTCGGTCAAAACGACCCGGACGAAGTAAGGCACGGTCAAGGATATCGGCACGATTCGTTGCAGCAACGATGATAACTCCGGAATTACTTCCGAATCCATCCATTTCAGTTAATAACTGATTCAAGGTGCTTTCGCGTTCGTCGTTAGCACTGAAGGAAGGGGATTTTCCTCTTGCACGACCAATTGCATCTATTTCATCGATAAAAATAATACACGGTGCTTTTTCTTTAGCCTGACGGAAAAGATCCCGAACGCGGGACGCTCCTACACCGACGAACATTTCAACGAAATCAGAACCGGAAAGAGAGAAGAAAGGTACTTGCGCTTCACCTGCCATTGCTTTTGCAAGTAATGTTTTACCGGTTCCCGGAGGGCCTACTAATAAGGCTCCACGAGGTATTTTCCCTCCTAATGAAGTGTATTTTTTAGGATTTTTAAGGAAGTCAACAATTTCCATGACTTCGAGCTTTGCTTCTTCGAGTCCTGCTACATCATTAAAAGTAACTTTCACTGAAAGATCTTTGTCAAACAGCTGAGCACGTGATTTTCCAATATTGAAAATCTGACTGCCACCACCACCTGCTCCACCTCCCATGCGGCGCATGAAAAACACCCAGATTAATATCAGGAAACCGAGCGGAATAATCCAGCTGGTAAGAACATCCCAATAACTTTTATTGTCTTGTTCGTAGTCAATGCTCACTTGTTCTGAAGGAGAAAAGTCTTTTTGTGCTTCCTGAACTTTTTTAGCGAATAATTCAGCAGGACCGGTATTTAAAAAGTAGTGAGGACCCGGATTGTCTACATTTCCAAAATTTTTCGACTTAACATCTTTGTATTTTGGATCGGCTAGTTTGTCTTTTTTAATGAAGACGTGTGCTGTTTCATTCGTCACGATGATTTTATCTACATCGTGAGTCAGAAGCATGTTACGTTCGAAATTGTCAAACGTTGTTTTATGTTCAGTACCACCCCAGGTAAAAAGTTGAGTGATGATGAGCATAACGATGATAACACCGTAAATCCAATAGAAATTAAATGAAAACTTGGGGCCATTCGGAAATTTCTTACCCGGGCCACCCTTTACATTTTTTTGATCGTTCGTCTTGTTCTGTTCGCTCATTGAAGAATTATAATAATTAGCAGAATATGTCAACAAAGGTGCCTTTGGCCGCACCCAGACAATTCGTCATGCATTTACAAATTTACGGATTAATAGCTACTTGCAATTCGTTGGATTTCCGCATCTGCCCACAATCGTTCAATTCCATAATATTCACGTTGTTCATGGCGGAAAATGTGTGCAACTACATTGAAATAATCAAGCAATAACCATTCTGAATTGGTTGATCCTTCCTTGTGGATAGGATCTTCATTTTGTTTTTTATATACAAATTCCTCTATAGATTTTGCAATAGCATCGATATGCGTCTTTGAATCAGCGTGGCAAATGATAAAAAAGTCAGCAACGGAATTTTTTATATTTCTCATATCGATGGAAACAATCTCCTTTGCTTTTTTCTCCATCATTCCTTCAATGACTAAATCGCGCAAACGTTCAACATCATTGACCTTAGGGACAGTTTTTTTAACTATTTTTCGAGGGGCAGATTTTATCTTCTTTATCATTCAGAAGGAATAGAGTTTTGTTTCTAATTTGTTGACGCAAAAGTAATCAAAATATTGTCTACCTTAAAGATAAGTCCTCAATAGGGTAATGAAAATCGGAAATGAACAAAGAGTTAACAACCTTATTCACAGGCAGGGACGAAATCAGGCTATCTGAAACCTCTTCGACCAACTCGTATATGTCGAACCGACTGAAGGAAACTAAGCCTGTTGAAGGAAGTCTTGTTATATCAGGTTTTCAAAGCGATGGACGAGGACAGGCAGGTAGTGGCTGGGTTTCTGAGCCGGGTAAAAATCTTTTGGCGAGTTTTGTCTTTTATCCTGTTTTTCTCTCAACGGTCGATGTTTTTCAGCTGAGTAAATTTTTTGCTTTAGGTGTTGCCAGTGCTCTTGAGTTGTTAACGGGTGAAAAAATAAAGATCAAATGGCCAAATGATATTTACTTCAAGTATAAAAAACTGGGAGGTATACTGATTGAAAATACGATTGTCGGTGGCAAAGTTGTTTCTTGTATTTGCGGACTTGGTTTAAATGTAAATCAAGTAGAATTTACAAAAAACTTGCCTAATCCGGTTTCACTCAAGTTGATTTCTTCTAAAGAGTTTAGTCTGGAGGAAGTAAAGAATAGCATTTGCAATGAAGTGGAAGCGCAATACCTGAAACTCAAATCGGGACGTAGTCACGAACTTTCAGAGGAATTTTTAAAAAGACTTTATCTTTTTAATACCTGGTCGTTATACAAAGACGTGACCGGAAGTTTTACCGGTCGTATCATTGGACTGGAAAAATCAGGCCGACTGCTGATTGAAAAAGAAGCCGGAGAACTGAAGAGTTACGATATAAAGGAGTTGGTGTTTGGTCTGAAGTAAAAAGTGACTCAGGCTACTTCCGGAAGTTTATTCAACAAAAGATTCAGGAAATTTTGCAATGGTTTTACAGCCATCATTTTCATCATTGGATTTAAGTCAGCATCAAAAGCAAGAGTTACTTCACTCTTGTTTCCATCAATTGAATGGATGTTGCAATCCAGTGTAAAGTCAAAAGGAGCCTTTCCATTGCGTGAAACTTTTATCAGACTGTGCGGAATTTTCTCCGTTATTTTCATTCCCAACGAAGCCATACCTGCGATAGTGAAACTACATTCCTCCTCTGTTGACTGCCAGTTAGTAACCTGCTCGGGCATGAGTTTTTGGAAATTATTGAAGTTTCCTAAAAATGAAAAAATTGATTCCGCTGAACGATCAATAATTTTTTTGTCGCTTTCTATTCGAGTCATGAAGTAAAATAGGATTTAGTCTGATTGCAGACTGATTATAATTTTTCCATTTTCAATCCCCAGTTAGCAGGATCTGTTTTCCAATTCTCCAGAGTTAACAAGTCGTCTTCTTTTATATAATTAGAACGAATTGCTTCCTGAAGCAGAGTAGAATAGTCGCAAAGGGAAATGAAAGGACACTGTGCATTTTTAAAATTACGAGACGCATCCTCGAAGCCATAGGAGAAAATAGAAATTAATCCTTTCACATTACCTCCGGCAGATCGCAAAGCTTCTACCGCTTTCAATGAACTTTTACCTGTAGAAATAAGATCTTCAATGACAACTACTGTTTGGCCATCATTGAATTCTCCTTCGATTAGATTTTCTCTTCCATGAGCTTTCGGAGAAGAACGAACGTAAACAAAAGGAACTCCCATCGCTTCGGCAACGAGTGCACCTTGGGCAATTGCAGCTGTTGCTACTCCGGCAATGACATCCGGTTTTCCGTATTTTTCTTCAATAATTTTTACCAATGCCTGACGAATGTAAGTGCGAACCATTGGGTGAGAAAGTGAAATCCGGTTATCACAGTAGATCGGTGATTTCCAGCCACTGGCCCATGTAAAGGGTTGGTCAGGTTGTAATTTAATCGCTTTAATTTGTAGCAATGACTCTGCTATTTTTTTAGCTATTTCCTGATTTGGTTGCATAAAGCGAAGGTAATAAATTTCGTTTAGGTCTCCTTGAAAAAAATCAAGAAGAGGAAACGTATCTTTACAAACAACATTATTTAATACCTGTTTTTCAATATGCAACATGTCGTTTACATTCAAGACCGTCCATTAATTTTTTATCCGGTTTACGAAGCTGATCAGCTTTCAAAAACGGATCGCTATGAAATTTTAAGCGCAGCGGAACATTCAGCAGAACAAATGGTGGAAAAATTAGAAAATAAAAATTCGGCCGGAATTTATTATTTAAGCGACAATCCGGATCAGGAATGGAAAGAGTTTGTCAGGTTGTATACACTTATTGAAGCTGCCGGCGGAGTGGTTCTGGATTTAAATGGTAATTATTTACTAATTCTCCGAAAAGGAAAATGGGATTTGCCAAAAGGTAAAATTGAATACGACGAATCTCCTGAAGTTGCTGCAATCAGAGAAGTGGAAGAAGAATGTGGTATTGATCAATTAAGTATTTCAGAAGAATTACCTGCGACATTTCATACCTATAAAGAAAGCGGAAAAAAGATGCTGAAGAAAACGCATTGGTACAGAATGAAAACAGAATCAACAAAAAAAACAATTCCGCAAACAGAAGAAGATATTGAAGAAGTAGTCTGGATGAATAAAGCAGAAATAAAATCGAAAGTGTATAAGAATACGTATGGTAGTATTGTACGGCTTTTGGATTTGGTGCTTTAGAGCGATCAGCGATCAG
>JAYSPU010000200.1:0-2030 GCA_043721935.1 Bacteroidota bacterium
CAACCTCAACTATTGTCGATTGCACATGAATGTCCTTTTGTTGGTGGGCAAGCGGTTTACAAAGCTAGAGTTCTTTATAGACTTGTAAATCCTCTTGAAGCCTATGACGATTATCCGCTTTGTCATTCACTTGGCTTGTTACGAAAAAGACCAACCGATGATAGCCCATTATTAGAATCAATCGTTTACCCGAATCCCAGTAGTAATTCTGCAACGCTTGCTTATTCAATTTCGGAAGACACAAAAACTACGCTTGAAATTTTTGACTTCTCGTTAAAGCTGGTATTTACAGAAGTTTTGAATAACGCTGAAAGACAGAAACAATTGAACTTGGAAAATTATATCCAAGGCTTATACATTTATAATATTATTCAAAACAATCATGTTATTTCTACTGGAAAATTTAGCATCGTTCGCTAAGAAGATATGGGTTCTTCTAATTTTAATACCTTGTACTGGTATTTCACAAGGTATTAGTAATAATTGGATAAGTGGGTATGCATGCGGTAATGTGCCTGAGTGTGGTGTTTCGGTGATGAACTTTTATTCCGGATTTGCGGACACTAGTTACAGCAATATTCAAATGAGCTTTTCACAATCAAATGCAAATATTTCTGATAGCTCAGGTAATTTATTATTTTACACAAATGGAATCTACATTGCCAATGCTTTGAATGACACTATGGTTAACGGAGATAGTCTGAATCCCAATAGTTATGTAAATCAAGTTCATTATGGATTAAATGTAAAGCAAGGTGATTTAATTTTACCCATGCCAGGTAATCCCAATTTGTATTATTTGTTTCATGAAACTTTAACTTGGTATCCTGCAGTCGGTGATTATAGGGTAGGGGAACTTTATTATTCTATTGTTGATATGTCTCTTGATTCTGGTAGAGGTGCTGTTACTCAGAAGAATGTAATATTACTTTTAGATACTTTAACCGTTGGCTCTATAACAGGATGCAAACATGCCAATGGAAGAGACTGGTGGATTGTAGTTCATAAATCGCAAGGCCGCCGTTATTATGAATATCTGTTTACTCCAACTGGATTACAAGGACCATTCATTCAAGACATAGGATATTCAATTTTACCTCGTGATTGGAGTTGGCAAGCTTGTTTTTCACCGGATGGAAATAAGTTTGCAAATGTTTTTACCAAGGATACATTTGATCTTATGGATTTTGATCGATGTACCGGATTATTTAACAACTCCCATTCTATTTACTTAAAAGATTCTGCAAATGCAAGAGGCGTTGCATTTTCATCAAACTCCCAATTAATGTATTTGACATCTGCAATTTACATGTATCAATTCAATTTAAATATGACACCTATAGATTCAAGTAAATTTTTAGTGGGTAAGGCTGAGACATTTGCAGATCCCATCCCTCCATTTTACACAGCATTTTATTTATCACAATTAATGAATGATAATAAAATTTATATTTCTTGTGGCAATGGTACAAGAATATTTCACGTAATTAATCATCCCAATCAAAGTGGATTAAATTGTGATTTTCTGCAACATTCATTTCAATTACCTACGTATAGTATTAATACGTTACCCAATTTTCCAAATTACTTCCTTGGCAAAGAAGTCGGCTCCATTTGCGATAGCCTTCCATCAATCATTGGGCATACAAATGGTGAACAAGAGCGGCATGGATCCGAAAGACTACCTGTACGATTAATTTCAGATAATAGAGGAATAGATATCTGTCCAATCAGAGATGATTATGATGAGAAAAAAACCTATCAGTATTTCTTAAGAATGACTTCGGAATCTATAATGAAACCTGAATAAAATAAACCATCTAATCTAGCGATGAAAAAATATAAATTATTTTTCTATTTATTACTGATGCCGTTGATTTGTGTAAGTCAAATCACGGATAAACTTTTTGGCATTCGAAATTATTACAAATATTTTCAGTTCATCCAAATAGACTGCTCGAATGATAGCATGACAGTTCTGAACGACAGCCTCCCCAATTTTTATCATACTCCTTATTTCAGTTCAGCCT
>JAYSPU010000201.1:0-3072 GCA_043721935.1 Bacteroidota bacterium
CGAATATGGTCGTGAATAACAGGATAGATTTTTTTGCTTCCTTTTTTATAGATCTGGTACCGCAAACCGGTGCCGGTCATTTGAGTTGAAAAATTATGACGACTTATAAAATCGTCAATTTGTTTTGATTCATCTTTTACATATTGAATGTTAACGTCAGTCAATTTATCATTCAATTGAGTTTGCACTTCGTCAGCGTTTGACCGGTCAGTGTACTGACGGCATGCACTACAACCAATAAGAAAAATAAACAACCATTTATTCATCAACTTGCCAGCTCTGATTTATACTTTTTTAATATTTCGATGAAGCGAATTTCAGTTTCCGCGAGAGAAAGTAAAGATCTCCCGCCCGATGCATTTTTATGTCCACCACCTTCAAAATATTTTGCTGACATATCTTTAACAGAAAAATCACCTTTACTCCGAAATGAAATCTTTATGATGCCATCCTTTTCATTGAAGAAGGCAGCGACTTTTATTCCTTCAATACTTAAAGCGTAATTCACAAATCCTTCTGTATCTCCTGACTTGAAATTAAATCCTTTGAGTTCACTTTCTGACAATGAGAGATAAGCAGTACTGTATTCCGGAAGAACTTTTAACTTGTCTTTCAATGCATAACCCAATAATCGAAGTCTGTTTTCGGTATTGTGATCATAAACCATTTCATGAATTTTAGCATTTTCAGCTCCTGCTTCAATCAATGCTGCAACGGTACGATGTGTTTCTGCCTTCATGCTTGAATACCGAAATGAATTTGTATCGGTCATAATTCCACAATACAAACATTCCGCTATTGATTTATCGACAAGTTCTGTGTCATTCAGAGCCAGAATAAAATCATATATTAATTCGCAAGTAGAACATGCATCGGCATATGAAAATGAAAAATCGAATACAGGTTCCGGATCAAGGTGATGGTCAATCAATACTTTTTTTGCATTACTATTTCTCAATTCATTTTCCATAGATTCAACCCGGCGAAGAGAATTGAAATCAAGACAAAAAAGTAATTCAGCATTTTCGATCAGTGGCTTAGCAACTGTTTGTTGAAATTCGTAATTAATTACTTTCTCATTTTCAGGTAACCAATATAAAAAACCGGGATAATCACTTGGCGTTATTACCGATACCTGATGACCTTTTTTTACAAGATAAAGATAGAGCCCTAGAGAAGAACCCATTGCATCTCCATCCGGTTTATGATGGGTAGTAATGACAATTCTCCTGGAAATCTTCAGGAATTCAATAAGTGGATTCAGGGAAGAATCTGGGAATCGTTTATACATAGCGGCGAAAGTACGAAACCGTATTTAATGTAATACCTGAACTCTTTTTATTTCTTCGCCCCCATCGCTGAAATGAATCCTGAAAAAGTAGATTCCATTTTCCAGAGAACCAATCTGAATCTTATAATTTGACGAACCGGATATCATTACTTTCTTGCCTGTAAAATCATGAATAGTAACAAAATTGATCTTCTTTACCGGAGATTGAATCTGTACATATTCATATGCAGGGTTTGGATATAAAATAACATCTCCTTTTGTGGAAAGACCTGTAACAGAAGTAAAATTACAAGAAGTCAGCGTTGAGAATGCATCTGCTTTTCCAAATCCCCAGGCATTGTTTGGGATACTTCCCCAAGTGTAAATATCATGTCTGGCGCAACCGGTAATGGCATTTTTTATTTCCTGCCAGTTTGCCAGCGGATTCATCTGCAAATAAAGTGCGCCTATTCCGGCAACGACAGGTGAAGAAGCAGAAGTTCCTCCTCCGGTAATATGAAAACCACCTTCAGCTACTTTGTATGGCTGGACAGCAATAAGACCGGGAATTAAAGTGAGCACACCACTTGATATAATATGATGTCCGGGTGCTGTAATTTCCGGTTTAATACGACCATCTCTTGTAGGTCCACGGCTGCTGTTGTCGGCTAAGTCACCCGGGCGATCGGTAACTGTAATCTGGAGAACTGAATCGACATCGAAATGACGATCGGTATTAAAGTAATTACCAACTGTTATCACATTATCAAGACAAGCAATTCCACTAACGATAGACTGAGTCGTATCGGTCCGCCGATAATTAATCATGTCAGGATAGGTACCAACTGAAGGCAAACTTTGATACACCCAATCGAATGACCAGGAATCATATCGGCCGGTTCCTGTTGTTATGAATCTCCAATTGTAAGTTGTAGAATCCGGGACAACAAAAATTTCAAGAGAATACACTCCATTCACAATGCTTCCCAAAAACTGAATGACACCAAGCCTGTTTCCATTGTTAGATAATGTTCGTGTGACTACATTATTTAATACTAAAGTAGAAGTTAAAAAAGATGTCCTTCCTCTGAAGTTGTAATTGGGTAAGACCTGATCAGCACCAACAGCAAAACGTATCGTTCTCATTTGTGAAGTATCCGCAAATATTTGAACATAGGCTCCACCTATTTGAGAATTGTATCTGAACCAGGTAAAAGCTGTATCGCCTGTTGACAGGTTACGACCTAAGTGAAAAGGATTTGTAATCCCAACATTACCGGCAGCGGCTACAATTAGTCGTCCGTTCTGCTGATTGATCAAATTACTGACAAATTGTGATTCCAAATCGGTTCCGTCATGCGAACCATAATAATCGCCTAATGAAGCATTAATCACACATGGTTTACCCAGAAGATTTGCTTTGTCAAAGATGTATTGTACAGCATGCGCAATACGTGGAACAGTATCCGAAGCAAGGAAATTGTAACCTACAACTATTAGGTCTGCAAGAGGTGCAACTCCTTTAAAATGACCAACAGCTGACCCATTTCCGGCAGCAATGCCGGTAACAAATGTTCCATGTCCAAATTGATCTTCACCGGTATGAGAAACGGCTAGGCCAGTATCAATTTCAATATCACTCCACTCCTGGCCATAGTTATATGGTTGTGGTGTATTTACCGCTATTGGCTTTGTCATATCCCAAAGAAAACGAACACGGGTATTCCCAAGGCTGTCTTTGAAATCAGGGTGATTAATATCAATTCCTGAATCGATGATGCCTAATAAAACACCGGATCCAT
>JAYSPU010000202.1:0-24819 GCA_043721935.1 Bacteroidota bacterium
GAATAGTATTACTGAATAATTATTTTCGTTTTGTATTCTGTTTTTCCGGTGTTGCTCTTTATTTCAAGCAGGTAAAGTCCGGCGCCGCTGTTACGAATATCAATTTCTTTTGTCGTTGTGTTAGCATAAGGATTTGTCAGAATGATTTGCCCAATTGAATTCCGGATGATGATTTTATATTCTTCGTTTATAGGAACCGTTGAACTGATCCGTACAATTCCCGAAGATGGATTCGGATATACAGAATAGGAGTTGGTTTTGTTTTTTTCTATTCCAAATAATATTCCGTTAGCGGAAATGTTAATGTCATCCAACTGAACATGCGCAGTTGAATCACTGTTGATTGCATGAAAGCCTATGTAATACGTTCCGGCATTGTTCACGCTGAAGTATATTGAATCTTGCAGATATACAGCATTGTTCATATACGGAATGACATTAAGAAAACTCGTCATATAACTTGCTGCTTGTTGATCTCCAAAACGTACTTCTAAAGATGATATCGAATTGGTGTCTGCATTGAGGTAGAAATAGGTCAACAGGTATTGAATATTTGGTTGTAAATCCAGACATGTTGTGTAAAGCCAATCGTTTCCTCTTGCTCCTGTAAATGAGGCTGAGAAGTCTCCGGAATGCGCTGTTTGTGCTGTTAGATTCCATACAGTGCCATCGTTATTTGCATCTTCAATTCCGATTCCGCTGATTTCATCTGCATTCTCAAATCCATTTTCATACGATTGAGCTGCATCGACTGTATGCGGACCGCTATAAATTCTTGCACGAACGGTGTCATTGACAAAAGTTGTATCGCCGGATAAAGAAACGTAAGCTGTTAGAATATGTAATCCGGGTAAAGAGATGTCTGCAAGTGCCGTAAAAGTAAACTCAGCATTTCCTCCCGGTTGAATCGTGTCTGAAAATGTTTCTGTATAAACAGTTCCGCTGTCCAGTTGATAGCTGACAGGGAAGTGAGTAATGGATTCATCTCCGTTGTTGAAGACGGAAATCTTTACAGTTTCTGCAGAGGAAAGTAAAGCACAGTTTGTAACAGGACTTACAACACCAATCGCTGCATCTGTTTCAGGAAAGTAAACGCTGATGTCATCAATCATCCAGAAAAAATCGTTCTGTCCACTGAAGCTGAATTTTATATAAACTGTTGCTTCATTCGCGGCTATGGTGGAAATGTCTATGTCAACAAAATCAGGATTCGAAGTAGGTTGATTTGGAATCAACGAAGCACTTGCTTCGTAAACAATTGCAAACGTGTTTCCATCTGAACTTACAGATACCGTTGCGATTTCATTTTTGTGAATGAGAAGTTGATGAAAAGCGATTCTCACTTTTGGAAAACCACTGCAATTAATCATGGGAGAAATGAGTTCTCCTTCTTCAGGACCCAGATTGTTTTGGGATGAATCACTGTCGAAAATCATATACCCGTTTCTTGCTGTCGTTCCCAATGAACTAAGCGAATCATATCCCGGATAAACACCTTGTCTGTAAATTCCTGTTGTAGTATATTTCCATCTAATGCCTGAACCGGTATTGTCAACGCTTGACCAATTTCCCGGAAGTCCGCCGGCAAAATTTTCAGAAAAAACAACAACGCTGTTTAAAGTAGTTGGGAAATAAACTTTTTTGGAGAATATATCTGAACCCGAGCGAACTCCTCCTCCAAAACAATGCTGCAGAAAACCGAAAAACAATAATAAAACAGTGGTAAACGTTCGATTCATCAGGCTTTTTTAGCTTCTTCAAAAATAGCCAAAAAAGCCCAATGATTTATGTTAAATTTTCAAAAAAACAGACCTTAAAAAACTTCTTCGAGATACGCTTCCATTGGAGGACAAGCACATACTAGATTTCTGTCACCATATGCATTGTCAACCCGACCAACTGCCGGCCAGAATTTATGATGCATAACATAAGGTAATGGAAACGCTGCTTGTTTGCGTGAATAGGTGTGTGACCATTGATCAGATGTTACCTCATAAACAGTATGAGGAGCATTTTTCAACACATTGTCTTTCTTGTCTGATGTACCTTTTTCAATATCTGCAATTTCATTCCGGATTGAAATCATTGCTTCGCAAAAACGATCCAACTCTGCTTTTGCTTCGCTTTCTGTTGGTTCAATCATAATGGTTCCCGGTACTGGAAAAGACATTGTCGGTGCATGATAACCGTAATCCATCAATCGCTTTGCTATGTCTTCTACTTCAATACCTGCGCTTAGTTTAAACGGACGACAATCGAGAATCATTTCATGCGCTACTCGTCCTTTTGTTCCTACATATAATACCGGATAAAAAGACTCCAGTCGGGCTTTGATATAATTCGCATTCAATATTGCATATCGTGTTGCGTCGGTAACGCCTTTTGCACCCAGCATTTTTATATAGGCATACGATATCAATAATATACTTGCACTTCCCCATGGTGCAGCTGATACAGCTCCTGTACTTCCACCTGTTTTAATCAAAGGATGAGATGGTAAAAATGGCGTAAGGTGTTTTGCTACTCCAATCGGTCCCATCCCGGGTCCGCCACCACCGTGTGGAATCGCAAAGGTCTTGTGTAAGTTGAGGTGACAGACATCGGCTCCGATGATTGCCGGATTGGTAAGTCCAACCTGTGCATTCATGTTTGCTCCGTCCATGTAAACTTGGCCGCCGTACTGGTGAATTATTTCTGTAATTTCTTTAATGGCCATTTCAAACACTCCATGTGTGGATGGATAAGTAACCATTAAGCTAGAAAGCGTGTCTTTGTATTGTTCTGCTTTCGTTTTTAAATCACCAACGTCAATGTTTCCTAATTCATCACACTTGACAACTACTACTTTCATTCCGGCCATGACTGCACTGGCAGGATTCGTTCCATGTGCAGAGGAGGGAATTAACACAACATTGCGATGCGGATTTCCATTGGCAATGTGATAAGCACGAATGACCATCAAGCCTGCATATTCACCTTGTGCTCCTGAATTCGGTTGAAGTGAAACAGAATCAAATCCGGTAATGACACATAAATAATTTTCCAATTCACGAATGATCGTTTGGTAACCTGTTACCTGATCAACAGGCGTAAAAGGATGAATGGAACTCCATTCAGGCCAGCTTACAGGAATCATTTCACTCGTTGCATTCAATTTCATTGTGCAACTTCCAAGCGGAATCATGGAATGATTCAATGAAAGATCTTTGTTCTCCAGCATCGTAATGTAACGAAGCATCTCCGTTTCACTATGGTGTGCATTGAAAACCTGATGTGCTAAAATATTTTCTTTTCGTAAAAGTGGTGCAGAAAGTATCTCAATTGTTTTCGTTTGTACTTCTGCCTTTTTATTGACTGCTGATGCAAGTACGTCAACAAGCGATTTTAATTCTTCCGGCCCGGTTGTTTCGTCCAGACTGATGCCAATGAATTTTTCATTTTCATAACGTAAATTAATTCCTGCCGCCAATGCATTTTCTTTGATGGCAGAAAAATGATTTCCTGCATCCAGTGTGATCGTGTCAAAATAGGAGTGATGTGCCAATTTCAATCCGAGTGCCTCGCAACTGGTTGCTAATTTTTTCGTTTGATCATGAATAGTTGTAGCAATTGTTTTTAATCCTACAGGTCCGTGATAAACTGCATACATTCCGGCCATGACAGCCAGTAATACCTGTGCCGTACAAATGTTAGAGGTAGCCTTGTCGCGACGAATGTGTTGCTCTCTTGTTTGCAAAGCCATTCGCAATGCACGATTTCCTTGTGCGTCTACTGAAACACCAATGATGCGTCCCGGCATTTCGCGTTTGTATACTTCTCGTGCGGCAAAGAACGCTGCATGCGGTCCTCCATATCCCAGTGGTACACCAAATCGTTGTGAGTTTCCAAAGACAACATCTGCTCCCCATTCTCCGGGCGGAGTTAATAGTACCAATGCCATTAAATCAGATCCTACAGCGACTTGTATGCCGTGTTCATGTGCATCTTTTACCCAGGAAGAATAATCACGCACTTCTCCTGTCAGTGAAGGATATTGTAATACTGCTCCAAAAAATGAAGCATCTGCTTTGAAAGTTGTTGCATTGCCAATGACCAGTTCAATTCCCAGTGGCGCTGAACGCGTTTTCAAAACGTCAATGGTTTGTGGAAAGCAATCGTCAGCGACAAAGAACTTTACTGATTTTAGTTTCTCCTTCGGGCGTGATGCAAAAAATACATGCATGGCTTCAGCTGCTGCCGTTGCTTCATCTAACAAAGATGCATTGGTGATTTCCATACCTGTCAGATCCATGACCATGGTCTGGTAATTCAATAATGCTTCCAGTCGGCCTTGTGAAATTTCTGCCTGATAAGGAGTGTATGCTGTATACCAACCCGGATTCTCAAAAACATTTCGAAGAATGACCCCGGGTGTAATTGTATTGTAATAACCCATTCCAAGATGAGTACGGAACATTTTATTTTGTGCGGCAACGTTTTTCAGCTCAGCTAAAAACCGGTATTCTGAAAGTGCTTCCGGAAGATCTATCTCTTTCTTCAGTCGTATCGAGGCAGGAATCGTTTCATCAATCAATTGCTCAAATGAACGAACGCCTATTTCTTTCAGCATTTGTTCGGTTTCAGAAGCATCAGGTCCTATGTGTCTGGAGGTAAATTCTATGTTTGACATGAAGTAAGTTAGCGGTAGTTTTTCGATGCCAAATGTACACATTTGATTGGTTGTAAATGGTCTGAGTTGTTGACATTTTAGCTGATTTCTTGTTTAAGGTTTTGGGTTGATTGTATTTCGTTTTATAGTACATTTGAAACAACTTCATGAAACTATTCCAACTCTTTATTGTACTGCTTTTCGCAGTATTTATTTCCGGAGCTAATGCTCAGGATACGCTTATATTGATAAGCGGAAAAATAATCGTCGTAAAAGCCGTTGATTTAAAAGATTATACGATCGCTTACAGGCCTATTGAAAAGGATGCTAAACTGCGGACTATCGATCCTGAAAAAGTGTTTTCTATTAAATACAGAGATGGTTCTGAACGGGTTATTTACCGGTCCGACTCATTAGATCCGATTGATTTCTCTGTTAATGACATGCGATTGTTTATCAAAGGGGAACAGGATGCAAGAGAATTTTTCAGAAACCGTCCCATTCAGGTTTTGGGTTTTGCCTCCGGTGTTGTTTCCGGTATGTTTGGTTTCTACGGTATTCTTGGACCGCCTTTATTCGCAACCGTATTCGGATCTTTTTCTCCGAAGGTCGAAAAAAGAATGTCGTTTAGGGTAAATGGTGAGGCAGCTTTGATTGCCGGGATTCAGCCCATGAAATATTTAAATAGTGTTACAGGAACTGTTTCATCACCCGTATTTGGTGAGGGACAAAGATTGAAAATCAATTCACACAGTGTTGAAGTGTACAGTAATGTGGACAGTGCTGCAGCAGAAATTAACAGCACTTTTCATCGCCATCTTGTTCATGCTGCTGTAGATCATCAGGCTATTAAGTTATATCGGTCAGATAATGGCGCCTTACTCACAGAAGGTGCCTATCGGGAAGGTTTTGAAAAAAGAGGTCGCGATTATAAAATTCGTCGCGGTGCTATTTCAGGACTGCTCGGTTTTCTTGTAGGAAGCGTGGCCTTTACCATTATTTATAATTAAAAAAAGTGTACAAACGGCTGATTAAAACCGTTGATTTTGTAGTGTTCGGAAATATTTTTATTGCAATCTGTGCCGGTGCAATGGTGCAAGCCACTTATTTCCTGAACGGATTTAGCGCACGCTTTTCACTGATTACTTTTTTTATTGCGAACAGTACATTTCTCCTCTACAATTTTCATAAAATATCTTTCAACTTAAAATATACAGGAGTTACGGTTTTTATTAATTCTCTTTTTCGACAAAAATTTAAACGATCTGAAAAAATACTGATCATCGTTTCTTTCGTAATTGAATTTTTGCTCTGCTTTTATATTCGTCCCGGAACATTAAGCTTATTGTTTCTCATGGCTATTCCGGCTTTGCTTTATTCAATTCCACTTTTTTCAAAAGGAAATACTAAAGTTAAGTTAAGAGAATTGCTTTTTTTTAAAATGCCGCTTCTGGCTTTCGTTTGGGCTTTCAGTACCGTCATCATTCCGGCTATTGATAGTGGTAGTTCGATTCTGTCGGCATACGTCTGGTTTCAGTTTGCAAGTCGGTTTTTTTTTATTTTCGCTCTTTGTATTCCATTTGAAGTTCGGGATATTGAATTTGATAATTGGAATAAAATCCGAACCATTCCTGTGGTTTTTGGTGAGAAACAAACCAAGTGGATTGGTGCTTCTGCTGTTTTTATTGAAATAGCGATTCATCATTTTATTTATATTCACTATAAAATTCCTGTCAATATTTTAGCTGCTCTTGACGTTTCTTCTCTAATCGCCCTGGCATGGATTGTCTTTGAAAATAAATGGTCGGGAAAATATTATTATAAATTAGGTGTCGATGGCACCATGATGTTACGTTTCTTATTACTTCTATTCTTTACGTGGCTATGAAAAAATACGAAGACATAGTTTTTGAAAAAATGATTCATCTCGTCCGAAGCGACAATGCTGATGCAAGAGCATGGTTAATCGATAACGATTGTGAAGAATTAGTGCAATGGTGGGATGCAGTGGAGCGTGTTGAAAAATCTTTTCAATGGTTAATTGACCACAAGTATCTTCAGTTGGCAGCTATCGTCGATGCATACGATGAAAATGACAAAGCAAAAGTTTTTTTATTGGCGAGTGGAAATCGTGAACTCGCGGCTTTTGTGGAGGCAAGCCTCGGAAGTAAAAAGGCAATGGTATGGTTGATTAAATACCATCACAATGGTTGGGCTTTGCTTGCGAAAGAAATTTATGAGAAGGATAAAAAGAAAGACAGCGGAGGCTTTTTCGGCGCTTTCTTTAGTTTAGGAAATCCCTTCCGGTAGTTTAGCAAAAACAATGTCTAGTGCCAGACAAATTTTTGTTTTTGCAAATGCAAGATCTTCCTTCGTATGTGCAGCTGAAACGAATCCGACTTCATAGCCTGACGGACCAAAGTAAATCCCTTCTTCTAGCAATGAGCGGAACAGGACATTGAAATATTTCATGCTGTCAGCTTCAATTTGCTCTGTGGAATGAATCTCTTCGCGATCTGTAAATGCAAACCAGAAAATAGAACCAATGTGGAATACTTTAAAGTTGTAATGTTTGGATGTTGCATACGCATTCAATCCTCCAACAAACTCTTCTGTCATGTGATTCAGCTTTTCGTAAAAACCGGGTTTCAAACATTCTGTTAATTGTGCAAATCCTGCTGACATTGCTACCGGATTTCCGGAAAGCGTTCCGGCCTGGTACACATTTCCTTCAGGAGAAATGTGACTCATTATTTCTTTACTTGCTCCATATGCTCCAACAGGCATCCCGCCTCCTATTATTTTTCCATAAGTAATAATGTCGGGCTGAATTTGATAATACCCGGATGCTCCTGTAAATCCTATGCGGAATCCTGAAATGACTTCGTCAAAAATCAACAGGATGTCATTCTTCTTCGTGATGTCACGTAAAAACTGAAGATATTCTTTGTCTTGTAAAATTAATCCGTTGTTAGCAGGAATCGGTTCAATAATAATAGCTGCAATGTCTTGTCTATAATCTGATATTGCTATTTCAACTGCTCGTCTGTCATTCATTGGTAGTACAATCGTGTCTTTTGCTACTGATTCAGGAACTCCTGCAGAAGATGAAATGCCAAATGTAGAAAGCCCGCTACCGGCTTTTACCAGTAAAGAATCAACATGACCATGATAACATCCTTCGAATTTTATGATCACCGGTTTTCCGGTAAACCCTCGTGCCAGTCGGATGGCTGACATGACTGCTTCTGTTCCGCTTGAAACAAAACGGAGTTTTTCAATGAATATATTATTTGATAGAATTAATTCTGCTAAATCATTTTCTCTTCGCGTCGGCGCTCCGAATGTTGTACCATTGGAAACTGCATCTACAATTGCTGTCCGTACCGCCGGATGATTGTGACCTAAAATCAACGGTCCCCATGAACAACAAAAATCTACAAATTCGTTTCCATCTGCATCCCAAATCCGACTTCCATTTCCCTTTTCTATGAATAAAGGTGTGCCGCCCACTGATCGAAATGCTCTGACAGGTGAGTTTACGCCTCCCGGAAAATAGTTTTTTGCTTTTTCAAACAACTGCACTGATTGAGTATTCTTCATATTGAACGGATATAAATTTTAAATGGCAAAGATAATAGTTTCATTTATATTTCAGTTGTTGATTGCGCAAGGATCGTTTCCTGTTTGTTCAACATTCCGGCCGATATTGGATTTATTAAAAGGTTCCTTTATCATGATGCAGGAAGGCTGGTATTCATCTTTGTGCTTCCTGAGCAGGAAGTATCAGTTACTCGTTTTGCATGTATTTGTTTATGAATCAGTTCGAGTACTTAAGTCGTCACGAACTTTGAAAAAAGATTTACATCTTTGCCTTCCATGAAAAACAACTTTCATAACAGTGCAAGCCACGCTGCTTTTCTTGATGAAAACGACGAATTAAAACATTTTCGGGATGAGTTTTATATTCCGATTATGAATGGAAAGCCTGTCGTTTATTTCACAGGTAATTCACTCGGACTTCAACCTAAATTAACGCAAGAATATGTAATTCGTGAATTGGAAGATTGGGCAACTTTTGGAGTAGAAGGTCATTTTCATGCTCGTCAACCGTGGTATTCTTATCAAGATATTTTAACCAATCAACTGGCTACCTTACTCGGTGCAAAACCGGTTGAAGTGGTGGCGATGAATTCACTAACCACCAATTTGCATTTGTTGCTGGTGTCTTTTTATCGCCCGACTAAACAGCGATATAAAATCATTTGTGAATACGATGCTTTTCCTTCTGATCTGTATGCTTTACAATCTCAAGCGCAGTTTCACGGATTCAATCCGGACGATGCCATCATTTATTTGAATCCGCGTGAAGGAGAATTTATATTAAGAACGGAAGATATTCTTTCTGCTATTTCTGAAAATGCAGATTCACTTGCAACAGTCATGCTTGGTGCAGTTAATTATTACACCGGACAATATTTTGATCTGGAAAAAATCACCTCTGCCGGACATAAAGCTGGTGCTACTGTTGGATTCAATCTGGCACATGCAACAGGAAATGTAAAAATGAAACTGCACCACTGGCAGGTTGACTACGCTTGTTTTTGCAGTTACAAATATTTGAATGCAGGACCGGGAAGTGTGTCGGGCATTTTTGTTCATGAGAAATTTGCAAAGGATACTTCCATTCCGCGCTTTGCCGGATGGTGGGGAAATGATCCCGATACTCGTTTCAAAATTCCTCGTACGTTTATTCCTGCTGAAGGCGCACGAAGCTGGCAACTTAGCAATGCTCCTGTTTTTTCAATGGCAGCATTGAAAGCGTCACTGGATGTGTTTGAAGATGCAAGCTTTGATTTGCTTTTGAAAAAAAGTGAATCGTTGACCGCTTATCTCGAATTTATAATCGGAGAAATAAATTGCGAACACGTATCGTCAGGAAAAGAAGAACCGATTCGTATTATCACTCCGTCTGATTCTTCAAACCGTGGCTGTCAATTATCATTGATCATCGGGAAGAATGGAAAACAAATGTTTGAAAAATTAACCGGTCATGGAATTATAACCGACTGGCGCGAGCCGAATGTTATTCGCGTTGCGCCAGTTCCTCTTTATAATTCATTTACGGATGTTTTTGTCTTTGGAAAAATTGTTTCGGATATTTTAAAAGGATCATCATGAGCGAACAAAAAAATATCAGCATACTAGGTGCCGGATTAGTCGGTTCACTGCTTTCAATTTATCTGGCAAAAAGAGGTTATGACGTGACTATTTTTGAACGTCGGCCAAAAATGAGGAAAAGTACTATTGCTGCCGGTCGTTCAATCAATCTTGCATTATCAGACAGAGGATGGCGCGGATTAAAAGGCGTTGGTATCGAAGAAGCTATTCGTAAAGTGGCAATTCCGATGAATGGTCGTGTGATGCACAATGTAAAAGGAGAATTGACTTATCAGCAATACGCTGAAGAAGGCCAGGCAATTTATGCAACCTCGCGTGGCATTTTAAATTGTACGATGATGGATGAAGCTGAAAAGTGCGGAGTTAAAATTCAGTTCAACGAAAAATGTGTGAATGTTGACTTGGGTGCCTGTACAGCAACATTCCAGAATCTGTCTTCAAAACAAATAACAGAAGTGAAGAGCCGTCTCATTTTCGGTTCTGATGGTGCATTCTCTGCTGCTCGTCTGAACATGCAGCTGGCTACTGATCGATTTGAATATTCTCAACATTATCTTGAGCATGGTTATAAAGAGTTAGTCATTCCTGCTTCCGCTGATGGTGGATTTCGGATGGAGAAAAATGCCTTACACATCTGGCCTCGCGGAGGTTATATGTTAATTGCACTTCCAAATCTCGATGGTAGTTTTACCTGTACTTTATTTTTTCCTTTTGAAGGAAAAGAATCGTTTGCTGCCATAAAAACAGAAGATGAGTGCATTGTTTTTTTTAAGAAAGTATTTCCCGATGCTGTTGACATGATGCCAACTTTGGCAGAAGATTTCTTTGGTAATCCGACCGGTTCATTGGTTACAGTAAAATGTTACCCTTGGGTACATCAGGATAAAGTTTGTCTGATTGGCGACGCAGCACATGCCATCGTACCGTTTTATGGACAAGGAATGAATTGCGGATTTGAGGACTGTACAATTCTTGACATGTTGATGGAAAAATATGGGGAAAATTGGACATCCATTTTGAGCGAATTTCAAATCCTTCGAAAACCGAATGCAGATGCAATCGCTGAACTTGCCGTGATGAATTTCATCGAAATGCGTGATCTGGTGGGCAGTCCGAAGTTTTTATTGCAGAAAAAAATAGAGGCACATTTCCATTCTAAATACCCTGAAAAATGGTTGCCTTTGTATTCACAAGTAACCTTCAGTGACATTCCGTATTCCGAAGCATTGAAAAATGGTAAGAGTCAACAACAAATTATGCAACAAATCATGCAAATCCCGGACATTGAATCTAAATGGGATTCAATAGAAGTAGAACAAATGATTTTAAAACATCTTTCCTAAGAGTTAGAATGGAATTCCAATTGAAAAGTATTCGACTAAATTTAACCGGTTGCAAAGAAGTCTGGCGTGATGCGTTTTCCCATTGGGGATTTCGTATTCAATTGAGTATTACGATGCTGGTTGTTTTTTCTTTCAGCTTTATATTTCATTATTTTTTTCCTTTTGTGGAAAGTAGAAATGGGAGCTTGCTGTCAGATATCGTTCTCTTGTTTATTCCACCTGCAGATGTTTCGGGCATCGTATTCTTTTTTCTCTATTCAGGGATTTTTATCGGATTGTTATCGCATTACCGGCATCCAAAGGTTATTTTACTCATCTTTCAAACCTATGCATTGGTGACATTAACCAGAATGGCAACCATTACATTGCTTCCACTTGAGCCGCCAATCGGTTACATTCCATTACGTGAACCTTTCGTTCAGCTTTTTACACCAGGTGGAGCTATCATTTCAAAAGATCTCTTTTTCTCCGGACACATGTCAACAATTCTTTCCTTGTACTTTGCGAGTCATCGTTTTTATACACGGGCGTTTTTGCTTTTTTCTGCTATGATGATGGGCGCATTGCTTCTCATACAGCATGTTCACTATTCAATAGATGTCCTGGTTGCCGTTCCTGTAACCTATATAATCTATTTCTTTTGCAAGAAATATTTAGGCGGAAAATCGTTCTGAAAACCCGGAAAGTGTCTTATCGAGAAATCAAACTGACAAAAGGATTGGTCTTTTTTTCATGCCCGATCGTTGTTTCCGGTCCATGACCACTGAATACAATTATTTCATCCGATAAAATGTATAGTTTTTCTAAAATGCTTTTTTCTAAAATGTCAAAATTACCTCCGGGAAGATCGGTTCTGCCTATACTGCCATTGAATAAAACATCGCCGGAAAAAAGTTGATTCGTTGGGCGGTGTAAAAAAGAATAACTACCCGGACTATGTCCCGGTGTGAAAAACACCTCTAGCGCAGTGTTGCCAAAATTTAACTCTTTTCCTTCTTCAATAAAATAAGTTGGATCCGGAGAAGGTTCAACCTTGACTCCCCACATTTCTCCGTAAACAAATGCAGACTTAAGTAATTCCGTTTCAATCTTGCTCATGTAGATTGGGATGTCATATTTTCCAACAATAAAGTTATTGCCGAGAATATGATCAATATGAGCATGCGTCAGGTAAATGGCCACAGGTGTCAATTCGTTTTCTTCTATAAATCCGGCCAGTTCCTGCTTTTCAGCTAGCTCGTAACAACCGGGGTCTACAATGACACATTGTTTTGTTTCATCGTAAAGAACATAGGTGTTTTCACTGAATGGATTGAATGTAAAAGGACGGACTGATAGCATATAGCCTTGATTTTAATTTGTGCAAAGGTAGAAAAGTAGGGTTCACATCCGTGCATTTGAGATTTGCCTATGTTCCGTCATAAAAGTTGCAGGTAAATTGTTCATGTTTGGACTACGATTTATTGGGTGTCAAAACTTTCTTTTTCAATGTTAAAATGTGTGATTTTTCGTACCTTCGGGAAGCTTAATTGATGTCGTCTTCCGGCCAATAATTTGTTTAAAAGCTTTATGAAAAAAGTTTTTCAGTGCCTTCTTATTTTCTTGCTTTTATCAACCGTTTCTTCTGCCCAATTTTTCAATGGGTATCAAATGACTTTTGGAAAAAATCGTGTTCAATACGACGATAAATTTTGGTCGTTCATGCGGTTCAAAAAGTTTGATACTTATTTTTATGTAGGCGGTGTTGAACTGGCTGCATATACCGGTAGAACAGCGGATAAAGATTTAGCAGAAATTGAAAAGTTGTTCGATTATAAACTTGATGGTCGCATTCAATTTATTATTTACAATAAACTAAGCGAAGCCAAACAATCTAACATCGGATTACAAACCGATGAGCTTTCCAATAATATAGGTGGTACAACCAGAATCGTTGGTAATAAAGTGTTTTTGTATTACAACGGTGATCACGATAAATTACACGAACAAATTCGTGCAGGAATTGCAAGTGTATTGATTGATCAGATTATGTTTGGCGGTGATATTAAAGATCGTTTGCAAAATTCAGCATTGCTTTCTTTGCCTGATTGGTATATCAACGGATTGGTCTCCTTTGTCTCGCGTACATGGGATGCTGAAATTGACAATACCGTTAAGGACGGTGTAGTTTCCGGTCGGTATTTAAAGTTCAATCACCTGAGTGGTAACGATGCTGTGTATGCCGGTCACTCTATCTGGAAGTACATTGTCGATACGTATACAGCTTCTTCTATCAGTAACTTGCTTTACATGACACGAATCAATCGTAACATTGAAAGCGGTTTGATGTATGTGCTTGGACTTTCGGTTAAAGATTTAGCAGAAATTTGGAAGGAAGCTACAAAGGCTCGTTATCTGAATGCCGATAATAAATTGGATAGCATTCCAACCGTTACGATTGTGAAACGGCCAAAAGCAAAGTTGAAGTACACGCAATTGAAAACGAGTGCTGATGGCCGTTACTCTTCTTATGTAACAAATGACCTCGGACGCTACAAACTTTACTTGTACGATCATGACAAGAAAAAAAGAAAACGAATCTTACGCGGGGGTTATCGATCGTATGCACAGGAAACAGATTTAACTTTTCCAATTACTGCCTGGCATCCAACCGGTCAATTAATCGGTGTGATCAGAGAACGTAGAGGAAAGCTTTGGTTAGGGACTTATACATTGAGTAATAAAAAGTACGAAGAAGGTGTGTTGTTCAATTTTGAAAAAGTATTGGATTTCAGTTATTCAAACGATGGTCAAAGTATTGTGCTATCAGGAGTTCAAAAAGGAAAGACAGATATTTTTGTTTACAATCTGCGCACCCGTACATTCATTCAGGTTACGAAGGATATTTTCGATGACCTGAATCCGCGTTTTGTCAATAACTCTTCTGCAATTGTTTTTGCATCCAATCGGATCAACGATACCCTGAATGTAACGGATAAAAATGTTTTACCAGAATCGTTTCACTACGACATATTCTATTGCGATTATGCCGGACGTTCTAATGTACTGAGAAGAATTACCTCAACACCGGAATACGATGAAATGCAGCCTATGCAGTATGATTCTGCTAACATTTCATATCTGAGTGATGAAAATGGTATTGTCAATCGATATGTCGCTCATTTGGATAGTGCATTAAGTTATGTGGATACGGTCGAGCATTATCGGATGATTGTTTCCAATTATCCGCAAACAAATTATCAGCGGAATGTTATTCAGCAGGATGTCAATCAAAATTTAAATCGTGTCAGTCAGATTTTCTATAGTAAAGGAAAGTATCGTTTAACGGTTGAGCGGTTGTCACCTGCCTTGCTGAGCGAAACACCGTTACCTAAAACGTTGTTTAGAAATGAAGCGGATTTGAACTCCAAAATTCCAACTGCTGAACAAACTAAGCCTGTTGTGGTAAAACCTGCATTAATTGATCAGTCAGTTCCGTCGCGTTCGGACGATGTCATCATGGTGACTGATTCCAATGCTGTGGATATTGATAATTATGTTTTTCAAAGTGATTTTCCAAAATCAAAAAACAAGAAGGAAAAGAAAAAAGAAAAGTTGTCAGAACGGTTTGGAATTATTTCTGATTCAACCGTGAAGACTGTTGATTCTGCAATTGTTATTTTGCCAAAACAACGGAATTATGAGACAGCTTTTTCATCTAACTATTTCGTTAGTCAGCTTGATAATACACTGTTGAATCAGTCATATCAGTTATTTACCGGAGGTGGTGCAGTTTTTTATAATCCCGGCTTGAATGCATTTATCAAATTGGGAATTAGTGACCTGTTAGAAGATTACCGTATAACCGGCGGATTTAAACTGGGATTTGATTTGAATAGTAATGAGTATTACCTCAGTTATGAGAATCTGAAAAAACGATTTGATAAACAGATTACTTTTTACAGACAAGCACTTTTCCTTACGCAGTTTGGAGCTAAATTGCATTCACACGAAATGCGGTTCGGAGGTAAATGGCCTTTCAGTGATGTTTCTTCTATTCGTGGTTCAGTTGCTTATCGGAATGACAGAGTAGTTACCTTGGCAACAGATTTCAATTCACTCGTTTTTGCAAATCAGCAAAGAAATTGGGCAACAACTAGAGTGGAGTATGTGTTTGATAATACCTTGAATGTTGGCTTGAATATTTACAATGGAACACGATTAAAAGTTTTCGGTGAATACTTTAAACAAGTTGATCGTGCTAATTCAGGATTGGCAATAGTAGGTGCAGATATCAGGCATTATCAGAAAATTCACCGCGAATTGATCTGGGCGAATCGCTTTGCCGCAGGCACTTCTTTCGGTCCGGAGAAATTAATTTATTACATGGGCGGAACGGATAATTGGTTGGCTCCTACGTTTAATTACGAAACTCCAATTGATTATTCTCAAAATTATTATTTCCAAACATTGGCTACGAACCTTAGAGGTTTTAATCAGAACATCCGCAATGGAAATACATTTGCTGCAATTAACAGTGAACTTCGTTTCCCTGTCTTCCGTTATTTGTTAAATCGTCCAATTAAGTCTGACTTTGTACGCAATTTCCAGATCGTCGGTTTTGGTGATATTGGAACTGCATGGAATGGTGCTTCACCGTATGATTCAACGAATGCTTTGAATAGAAAATTCTATAGCTTAAGTCCGTTTAATATTACTATCATCAGTCAGAATGATCCTATCGTTGGCGGTTTCGGATTTGGATTGAGAACCAGATTGCTCGGATATTTTCTTCGTACCGATTGGGCCTGGGGTGTTCAGAACAGAGAGTTGCAACCACGGAAGTTTTATTTTTCACTCGGTGTTGATTTTTAATGACAGAATTCAGACTTAACAAGAAACGTTGCTTTAGTAAATTATAGATTGAAATTATCCGGCATTTAAATTCAAGAACATTTGATATGATTAAAAATACAATTCGGGAACTTGCAAAGAAATTTTTACCGGAAATAGTTTCGTGTCGTCGTCATTTACATAGTCACCCTGAATTGTCTTTTCACGAATACAATACACAGAAATTTGTTGAACTAAAACTCAAGGAAATTGGCATCGTTGATAGTGTGAGAATGGCAAATACCGGTGTCGTCGCAATCATCAAAGGAAAAAATCCGGATAAAAAAACAATTGCTTTGCGTGCAGATATGGATGCGCTTCCAATTGTTGAAACAAATAAAGTCGAGTATAAATCACAAAACGAAGGTGTCATGCATGCATGTGGACACGATGTTCATACGTCTTCATTATTAGGTGTAGCAAAAATTCTAACAGAGTTAAAAGATCAATTCGAAGGAAGTGTAAAGTTGATTTTTCAACCCGGTGAAGAAAAACTTCCGGGCGGAGCTTCATTGATGATAAAAGAAGGTGTATTGGAAAATCCAAAACCAATTGCTGTTCTTGGTCAGCACGTCATGCCACAGATTGCCGCAGGTAAAATTGGATTCCGAAATGGATTGTACATGGCGAGTACAGATGAAATTTATGTAAAAGTAAAAGGGAAAGGCGGACACGGTGCTATGCCACATCTGACGATTGACCCGGTATTGATTACATCTCATTTGATTGTTGCATTACAGCAAATTGTAAGTCGTAATGCTAAACCTTCGTTGCCAAGCGTTTTATCATTTGGTAAAGTCATCGCCAATGGTGCAACCAATGTCATTCCGGATGAAGTATATCTCGAAGGAACTTTTCGCACACTCAATGAAGAGTGGAGGATGGAGGCGCATAAAAAAATGAAACACCTCGCTGAAACACTTGCCGAAAGTATGGGTGGAACGTGCGAATTTAATATTGTAAAAGGCTATCCTTTTTTAGTAAACGATGAGGAGCTGACAAATCGTACGAGAGTCTACGCTGAAGAATATCTTGGAAAAGAAAATATTGAAGAGTTGGAAATATGGATGGCTGCGGAAGATTTTGCATTTTATTCTCAAACTGCACCGGCTTGTTTTTATCGTCTTGGAGTAAGAAATGAAGCGCGTGGAATTACTTCATCAGTACATACTTCAACTTTTGATATCGATGAATCTGCTTTGGAAACCGGAATGGGATTAATGGCCTG
This sequence comes from Bacteroidota bacterium, assembly GCA_043721935.1. Taxonomy (GTDB): domain Bacteria; phylum Bacteroidota; class Bacteroidia; order AKYH767-A; family 2013-40CM-41-45; genus JADKIH01. Next base: position 17,273 of record JAYSPU010000202.1, read on the forward strand.
GTTGGCTATCCGTGAATTAGAATCGTAACAAAAAAAATCAGCGTTTGAATAATTGCTTATCCAAACGCTGATCAATTCAATTTTTAATTAAGCGTCTATTTTTGCGTACTTCGCATTTTTCTCAATAAATTCTCTTCTAGGCGGAACATCATCACCCATCAACATTGAAAATACACGATCAGCTTCAGCGGCTGAATCTATCGTGATTAATCGAAGTGTACGGGTTTCAGGATTCATGGTTGTTTCCCATAATTGTTCTGCATTCATTTCTCCAAGACCCTTGTAGCGTTGTGTATGGACATTTTCTTCTTTCCCTTCGCCGGCAAGTTTTTTAATAGCTGCCAGTCGTTGTTCTTCTGTCCATGCATAAATCTGATCTTTTCCTTTTTTCACGAGGAAGAGTGGAGGAGTAGCTATATACAAATAACCACTTTCAACTAACTCCTTCATGTGTCTGAAGAAGAAAGTGAGAATAAGTGTCGTGATGTGAGAACCGTCCACATCGGCATCGGTCATGATGACAATTTTGTGATACCGTAATTTGTCCATATTCAGAGGGCGACCTTCTTTGTTTTCATCTTTGAATACACCAAGCGCCGTGTATATATTCCGGATTTCTTCGTTTTCATAAATTCTGTACTCCATGGCCTTCTCCACATTCAGAATCTTACCACGTAATGGAAGTATAGCTTGAAAACGACGGTTACGACCTTGTTTTGCTGTTCCGCCGGCAGAGTCTCCCTCGACCAGATACAATTCACAACCTTCCGGATCATTGTCAGAACAATCTGACAGTTTTCCCGGTAATCCACTTCCTGTTAAAACGCTTTTTCTTTGAACTAACTCTCTCGCCTTCCGGGCAGCATGACGTGCAGTCGCTGCAAGAATTACCTTGTCGACAATCATTCGGGCTTCGCGCGGATGTTCTTCGAGGTAATTACTCAACATATCACTTACGGCCTGGTCAACCGCACCCATCACCTCATTGTTTCCAAGTTTGGTTTTGGTCTGTCCTTCAAATTGTGGTTCGGCTACTTTAACCGAAATAATAGCCGTTAATCCTTCACGAAAGTCATCGCCGCTGATTTCAAATTTCAAACGATCGAAAAATCCGCTTTTATCTGCATACGATTTTAAAGTACGTGTCAACGCCCGGCGAAAACCGGAAAGATGCGTACCACCTTCGTGTGTATTGATATTGTTTACATAAGAATACATGTTCTCATTGAAGCCTGTATTGTACTGCATGGCAACTTCAACCGGAACTCCGTTTCTTTCACCTTCCATATAGATAGGTTCAGATGTCAGGTTTTCACGATTTTCATCCAGGTACTGAACGAATTCACTTAACCCACCCTGACTGTAAAAATTATCTACGCGATAATTTCCTTCAGCATCTGCTTCACGGAGATCGGTTATATTCAAGTGAATATTTTTATTCAGAAAAGATAATTCACGCAAACGCGTTGCCAATACATCGTAATGGTAATCTGCAGTGATGAAAATGGTATTATCCGGAATGAAAGTTACTTCAGTTCCTGTCTCATTTGTTTCACCTACTACTTTTACCGGATACAATGGTTTGCCACGTTCGTATTCCTGCTGGGAAATTTTCCCGTCGCGTTTTACGACAACTTTTAAATGTGTCGATAGTGCATTGACACAGGAAACACCTACTCCGTGTAATCCGCCGGAAACTTTATACGAATCCTTGTCAAATTTACCACCGGCATGAAGAACCGTCATGACGATTTCAAGCGCGCTTCTGTTTTCTTTCTGGTGAAGATCTGTCGGTATTCCACGCCCATCATCGTTCACACGAATGGAATTGCCGGGAAGAATGGCGACATCGATGTTTTTACAATGTCCTGCCAATGCCTCGTCAATTGAATTATCTACTACCTCATAAACGAGATGATGGAGTCCTTTGAAGCCAATGTCGCCAATGTACATGGCCGGACGTTTGCGGACAGCCTCTAATCCCTCCAGGATTTGAATACTGTCGGCCGAATACTCCTGGTTCTTTTTGTTGGAGGTAACCTCTCCCAATCCGTCGGTTTCTTTCACCTTTGTGTTGATCAATTCACTCATTTGGTTGTGTAAATAATTTGCCTGATAATTCCTGTTATTTCTTCGAAAACAGGCAGTAAAAGAGCCGATATTATCGGCGTCGTTAATGGTTGTAAACATAGTCAAAATCGCCCTTTTAACCAAGAGATTTTATGCTAAAATCGCGAACTTTATTGCTCTTTTTTACCTCTATAAGGTACTCATATTCAGATCTTTGAAAAAGACAAAAAATGTGTTTTTGTAAATAGTTTTAAACATGCAAAAGTTAGAATCTAAACCCGGCTTTTATATCGTTTTTATATCGAAAAAATTGAATAATTAAATGGGAGTTGAAAGTAGGGAAATGTTGTTGCTTATTTTACCGTGTCGATTATTTACAATGCATGTCTTAATAAATAATACTAAGTAGCAAGTATTAAGTATTGGCAAAAAGACAATTGGATTTCAATCAACCACGCCCATCTCCGTACTCTCCCTTATCTAATTTATCTCTGTGACTAAAAAAAGTATTCTGAATTATCAATTCATGCTTCTTATTACAATCGATATCTTAATACCTGATACTCGGCAGCAAGTATTAAGTATTACGACAAATGGATATTGGTAAACGATAATTTCTCCTCTCTAATAATCAATCTCCAAATCAAATTTCTTTTTCAAATCCATCATGGCCGGATTTTGTTCAGCGAGTTTTTTGAATTTTTCAGAGGGCGTGTAAGGAACATCGTTTACATGTGCTTCAGTACTGACTTTCAATTCCAGATTTATTTTAAAATTGTTTAATTCACGACGGAGAAAGCCAAGAATGTTTATTTTCTGTTCAATAAAATCTTTTTCAATTGCCGTATTATCAACTTGAAAAAGTAGTTGATGTTTTTCTACAAGCACGACCGGTCGTTTCAACATAGCTGTTGATAAGGTCATTTTTCCTTCTGCTTGAATTTTATTTGCGTATTGATTCCAGATGAGTTCTAGTTTCTCCTGATCAAATTCATTGGCAAGATCAGGGAGGATTTCTTCAACAGGAGCATTAGTTTTTTTATCAGCAACACTGTTCAGCTTTGAACTGATGGAGATGGTTTTTCTTCCGATCGGTGAAGTTGTGACAGGCGTTGTTGTAGTAACAGCAGCTGGGGGAGAAGGAATCGCTACAGTCGGTTTTGATTCCGGAGTTGATATAATTGTATTTTCAGGTGTCGAAACGATTGTAACCGGTGCAGTGGCAACATGTGCAGCTGTCGGAGTTACATTAACAGCTAACTCAATTTTTTTTTTGACAGGCTCGGCCTGTTGTTGATCTGTAGCCGGTTTTGCCGAGGCACACATCTTTAACAGGTATAATTCAACGTGTAAGCGTTGATTCTTAACCTGTTTATATTGAACATCTGCTCTGTTAGCCATATCTAATACCTGTAATAACCAGGAAGGCAAACAAGACAGGGACTGTACTTTATATTTTTCTCTGATACTCGGACTTACTTCTAATAATGAAAGAGTAATATCGTCTTTGCAAATCAACAAGTCACGAAAGTGCGATGCAAGTCCGCTAATGAAATTATGCGAATCAAATCCATTGCTGATGATTTCATTCAATGTTAAAAATACTGCACTTGTATTCGCAGCAAGAATTTCATCTGTAATGCGGAAATAATAATCGTGATCAAGAATGTTCAGGTTATTAATTACGTCTTTATATGTCAGCGTATGTCCTGCAAAACTTACCAATTGATCAAAGAGACTTAATGAATCACGAAGCGCTCCATCTGCTTTTTGTGCAATGACATGCAATGCATCTGCTTCTGCAGTCACATTTTCTTTTATGGCAATTGATTCCAGATGCGTGACTATGTCTTCAATGCTGATTCTATTAAAATCAAAAATCTGACACCGCGATAAAATGGTTGGAAGGATCTTATGTTTTTCTGTTGTCGCAAGAATGAAGATGGCATACGATGGTGGTTCTTCCAGTGTTTTTAGAAATGCATTGAATGCACTTGCACTGAGCATGTGAACCTCATCAATGATGTAGATTTTGTATTTGCCCATTTGTGGTGCATAACGCACCTGATCTACCAGAGCACGAATATCATCTACAGAGTTATTCGAGGCTGCATCCAATTCATAAATGTTCAGCGACTGTCCATTGTTGAATGAAAGACAGGATGTACAAGCATCACATGCTTCAACTTGCGTAGTGATGTTTTCACAATTAATGGTCTTTGCAAGAATTCGTGCTGTGGTTGTTTTGCCAACTCCACGTGGTCCTGTGAAAAGAAATGCTTGCGCAAGATGATTATTGCGAATAGCATTTTTCAAAGTATTTGTAATAGAGGGTTGTCCAACAACCGTATCAAAGGTTACCGGACGGTACTTTCGTGCACTGACAACAAATCGTTCCATAGTTTTTGCGAGTGGTAAATATACACATTTGTTGCTCTGTCTCAAGTGTTGTGGCACATTCGGGCGGAATGTTTCTATTCACAAAAATGCTGCTGATAACTTTTCGTTTTTTTGAACAGTCTGAAGCCATCTGCTATGGCTGCTTTCAGAATAAAGTTTTCAACAAACACCACTACTTATTAACATTCACGCTGTAAGGCATTGTGAATACCCTGTCACTACTATACTTTTATCCACGATTCACATTTAAATCAAATCACTAAAAACTAACGTACAATGAACAAAGCTGAATTGGTTGATGCTATGGCATCAGAAGCAAAAATCACGAAAGCAGATGCGTCTCGTGCTCTTCAAGCATTTATGAATGTAACTTCTAAAAGTCTGAAAAAAGGTGAGCGCGTAGCCCTTATCGGTTTCGGAACTTTTAGCGTTGCTAAACGTGCTGCTCGTAACGGTCGTAACCCACAAACAGGTAAGCCGATTAAAATTGCTGCTAAGAAAGTAGCTAAATTTAAAGCAGGTGCTGAACTTTCTGCTAAAGTGAAGTAAGCAATTCATTGCATTAACAAAAAAGCCTCCGATGTGGAGGCTTTTTTGTTAATGGCTATGTGTGTACAGTTTCTGTGCACAGTTACTGTACACAGTTACTGTGCACAGTAAGTCTGCTACTTACCAACAAACACCGGTTTCCTTTTTTCCAAAAAAGCTTGCACTCCTTCTTTGAAATCTTTTGTCTGGCCGGCTTCTGCCTGAATTACTTCTTCGTGTGCCAGTTGTGTAACAAGATCATTGGTCATTGATTGATTCAATAATCGTTTTGTAAGTCCTAAACTTTTTGTCGGCATAGTCGACAGGTACATTGCCATCTTGTATGCTTCAGAATAAAGTGCTTCGTCTTCGTATGTTTTATAAATCATTCCCATTTGTACTGCATCATCAGCTGATACTTTTTCTGCCAGCATCATTAATGCTGTTGCTCTTTGCAATCCGACAAGTCGTGGTAATATAAATGTTCCACCGCTATCGGGAATTAATCCGATTTTAGAAAAGGCCTGAATGAATGTTGCTGATTTTCCTGCAAGAACGATGTCACACGCCAAAGCTATATTCGCTCCGGCTCCTGCAGCAACTCCATTGACTGCACAAACAATTGGTTTCTCAATTTGACGTAGGAGTAATATTATCGGATTGTAATGTTCGGCTACAATTTTCCGAATGCCGGGTCCTGATGGATCCAATGCTTCTGCAAGATCTTGTCCGGCACAAAAAGCTTTGCCTTCTCCAATGAATAAAATAGCGCGAACTGTCTCATCCTTGTCAGCTTTGCGCAGTGCATCTTGCAAGTCGAGCGACATCTGTCGGATGAAAGCATTATATTTTTCAGCACGATTCAATTTAATGATAGCTATGCCGGAATCGACTTTGTAGGTTACTAACATATTAATGACATTTAAAATGATCGAATGGTTCTAAACAACTTTTGCATTTATACAGGGCTTTGCATGCCGTTGATCCGAATGAGCTGACGAGTGTCGTTTCTGCTGATCCGCATCGCGGACACTGTATGCTTTCGCCTTTTAATTTTTTGTAATCTGTACTTCCCGATTCAGGTGGTGAAATACCATATACTCGCAGCCTTTCTTTTGCATCAGCACTCAGCCAATCGGTCGTCCATGCCGGTGAGTACACTAACTTTACTTCAACTTCTTTTACTCCATTCTCATGCAACGTTTGAATAATTTCTTTTTCAATTACATTCATTGCCGGACATCCATTGTAGGTTGGAGTAATTTGAACAATGACTTTATTTCCTGCTACTTCAACATTGCGTAATATTCCAAGGTCCTGAATGGTAATGACAGGGATTTCCGGATCCGGTATTGGAGCCAGCAATGCAGTTATTTCTTCTTTGCTTAACAAGGATGAATGATTAGATACAAATATACGGATTAACTGTCCGTTAAAAACGATTCCAACTGTAGCGTGTTACCACACTGCATTCGGAAAAGAGCGAGGTAATATTTGCATTTCTGCAAGAATGTGTCCTAAGTATTCTGTGTGTCTTCCTTCACATCCACCGGTAATGAAGAATTGATCTTCCGGATATTTTAATGTTGCCTGTGCAAGGATTGCTTTTATTTTTTCCGTCCAAACTGCTTTTACTTTTGTCATATCAACTGCTATTCCTGCTTTTAATAAAATAACATCGGTTTCATTGGTATAAAACAGATCGCCTGTGTATCGCCAGAGTTCGTCAATGCCTTTTTGCATTCTGGAATGACTTTCTTCTGTGCCATCTCCTAATCTATACGTCCACTCAGTGCAGTGTCTGACATGATATGCAACTTCTTTCCATGATCGCTCTGAAATTGCCGCCAGCGTTTCATCTTTGCTGTTTTTTAATTCGTCAAAAAAGTAAAGTTGAAATGTCGATACAAAAAGTTGTCTGACAATTGTTTTTGCAAAATCACCATTCGGTTGTTCCGCCAGCAAGGTATTTCTGTATGCCCTTGCATCTCTGAAAAATGCCAGATCATCTTCAGAACGATTTTTACCTTCTATAGTTCCTGCATAGGTAAAAAGAGCCCGCGTTTGACCAATGAGGTCGAGCGATATATTGGTTAGTGCAATATCTTCTTCAAGTATAGGTCCGTGTCCGCACCATTCACCTAATCGTTGCCCGAGGATAAGACTGGTGTCGCCAATGCGTAAAATATATTCAACTAAATGAGGAGTATGTTTGGCTTCCATAGCGTTCAGCGCTTATTCGAAAATTGCACCGGGTGTTTTGTAAAAGTTAGGGTGTCGGTAAATTTTATCATTGGCAGGATCAAAGAATGATCCCATATCTTCCGGCGTACTGCTCACAATGGAAGAACTGAGCACTACCCAAATGCAGGTCGCTTCATTTCTTCGGGAATAAACATCGCGTCCATTTTGCAATGCTAATTCTTCATCCGGTGCGTGTACACTACCTGCATGTTCAAATGGTAGTCCGGCTTTTTTCTGAGTAAAAACTTCCCACAAGGGCCATTGAGATGAACTCATCGGTTTAGCTATTGTATGATTAAAATAAT